>NZ_JBBDQW010000071.1:0-20955 GCF_040905785.1 Tistlia sp. | reverse complement strand
GTGATCCCCATGGCCTTGTGGTCGTAGCCGGCCGAGCCGCCCGAGGCGAAGGCGTCGTCGAGCCAGAAGCCGTAGTCGACGGAGACCGCGTTGGCGTAGTCGGAGAAGGTCGCTGTGCCCTTGTCGGCGGCGACCACGAGGTAGGGATCGTCGCCGTCGTAGCGCACGACCTGCTTGGGGGGCTCGACCGTGTCGCCCTTCAGGTTGTCGGTGATGTCGAGCAGGCCGCGCAGGAAGGTCTTGTAGGCGGCGACGCCCTCGGCCAGCCGCCCTTCGCGGTCGGCAGGCAGACGCTTGGGATAGAAGCCGCCCTTGGAGCCGACCGGCACGATCACGGCGTTCTTGACCCGCTGCGCCTTGACCAGGCCCAGGACCTCGGTGCGGAAGTCCTCGCGCCGGTCCGACCAGCGCAGGCCGCCGCGCGCGACCGGGCCGAAGCGGATGTGCACGCCCTCGACCTGGGGCGAGTAGACGAAGATCTCGCGGTAGGGCTTGGGCGCCGGCAGCTCCTCGATCTTGTCGGCGTCGAGCTTCAAGGAAACGTAAGGCTTGCGCTGCCCGGCCTCGTCGAGCTGGTAGTAGTTCGTGCGCTCGGTGACCAGGATCAGGTTGAGGTAGCGCCGCAGGATGCGGTCCTCGTCCAGGCTGGTCACCCGCTCGAGCAGCTCGTCGAGGCTCTTGACGACGTCCTGGCAGGCCTCCAGGGCCTCTGCCGGCGAGCGGCGGGCGACCTCGGCCGGATCGAAGCGCTGCTCGAAGAGCCGCCACAGGGTGCCGGCGATCCGCGGATTGGAGACCAGCGTCGCCTCGATCATCTCCTGGCTGAAGGGGATCGCCGCCTGGCGCAGGTACCTGGCGTAGGCGCGCAGGATGCGGATCGCCGCGGCGTCGAGCCCGGCCGCCAGGACCAGGGCGTTGAAGCCGTCGTTCTCCATCTCGCCGCGCCAGGTCAGGGCGAAGACCTCGTGGAAGGCCTCGCGCACGAGCCTGACCTCCAGCTCGTCGTCGGCCTGGGTGCGCATATCGAAGTCGTGGATCCAGATCGGATCCTGGGTGCCCTCCGGCATGACCTCGTAGGGGACCTCGCCGATCACTCTCAGCCCCATGTCCTCGAGCAGGGGCAGCACGTCGGACAGCGGCAGCGCGTCGCGCGCGTGATACACCTTGAAGTGCAGCCGGCCCGGCACCGCGCGCGGCGGCCGGTAGAGGTCCAGGGCGAGCTCGCCGTCGCGCAGGGCGCTCTCGAGGTTGCGGATGTCGGCGACCGCGTCCTTGGCGCCGAAGACCTCCCGGTAGTTCGACGGAAAGGCGTTCCGGTAGCGCCGGTGCGTCCTCAGACCCCGCTGCTCGCCGAGCGCGGCGACCAGGGCTTCGCGCAGCTTGTCGTCCCAGGCGCGGGCGAGCTCGGCGAGCTCGGCCTCCAGGGCGCCGCGGTCGACCGCCGGCAGCGCGCCCTGTGTGGTCCGGATGATCAGATGCAGGCGCGCCAGCGGCGACTCGCCGATCTCGGTGTGAAAGCTCGAGACGGTGCCCTGGAAGGCAGCCTCGAGGCGCTTCTGGATCTTCAGGCGCAGGCTGGTGTCGAAGCGTTCGCGCGGCACGAAGATCATGCAGGAAACGAACCGCTCGAAGGGGTCCTGGCGGACGAACAGCGCGGTGCGCTGGCGTTCCTGGAGGTGCAGGATGCCGAGCGCGGTCTCGGCCAATTCGGCCTCGTCGATCTGGAACAGCTCGTCGCGCGGGTAGGTCTCCAGGATGTGCATCAGGGCCTTGCCGTCGTGGCTGCCGGACATCAGTCCGGCGCGCTCGACGGTGCCCTCGACCCTGCGCCGCAGCAGCGGGATGGTCCGCGGGCTGGCGTTGTAGGCGGTCGAGGTGAACAGCCCGACGAAGAGGCGCTCGCCGGTGACCTCGCCCTTACGGCCGAAGGACTTGATCGCGACGGTGTCGAGATGGGTCGGGCGATGCACGGTCGAGCGGCGGTTGGCCTTGTTGACCCGCACCAGCATCGGTGTCTTCACCCAGGCCTGCACGTCGGGCGGCAGCTGGCCGAGGTTGCGCAGGCCGTCGAACACCGAGTAGGCGGGGTCGCGCAGCAAGCCGAGCCCGCTCGACTCGTCGATGCGCGCGACGGCCTGGTCGCCTTCCTGCTCGAAGCGGTACTCGCGGAAGCCGAGATAGGTGAAGTTGTCGTCGTCGAGCCAGTCGAGAAAGTCGACCGCCTCGGCGACCTCCTCGCGCGGCAGCTTCGGCGGGTTCTTCTCCAGCTCGCGCACCAGGTCGCGGCAGCGCGCGCGCATCGTGCGCCAGTCCTCGACGGCATTGCGGACGTCGATCAGGATCCGGGCCAGGGCGGCCTCGATCTCGGCATGGCGCTCGACCGGCTGCTCGCCGAACTGCACCAGCATCACCGATTCCGGGCGCCCCGCGGTCTCCGCCTCGGCGGGCAGGCCGATGTCGATCAGCCGGCCCGCCTCGTCGCGCTCGACCGCTAGGATCGGATGGATGACGAGGAAGACCTCGGCCTGCAGGCGATGCAGCTCCTGGCTGACCGAGTCGACCAGGAAGGGCATGTCGTCGTTGACGATCTCGGCGACGCTGTGGCCGCAGGTCCAGCCATGGCGCTCGCGCTCCGGCGTGTAGACCCGGATCTTGGCGCGCTCGGGCGCGCGCTCCTGGACGAAGGACCAGAGCGAAAGGGCGGCGCCGGCGACATTCTCGGCGCTCTCGCCGAGAACGTCATCGGGCGGCACGTGGGCGTAGACCGAGCGGACGAACCGCGCGGCGCGCTCCGCGTCCTGGCCGCCGAGCCGCGAGGCGGCCTCCCGCGCCGCCGCGTCGACGAGCTTCGCCTTCCGGTTCTCGACATCCCTCGGCATCGCCCATCCTTCCGCCGTTCCGGCTTTCCGCGCTTCCGGCGAACGCGCAGCTGTTCCGCCGTCGCCGCCTGCCGCCCACGGTAACGCAAAGTGGTGGCCGGCGGGAGGGTAGGCCGGACGGCAGCCGAGGGAAGGCCGGGAGCGCCGGGAGCCGGCGCCCCAGGCGCCGTCATGGAAACGGCAGGGGGTTGTCGCTCCGGGCGGGCGCCCGTCAGCCCCCGGCGTCAGCTGGCGCGCACGCCGCGCAGGAAGTCCTCGACCTGGCCGCGCAGGCCTTCCGACTCGCGGGACAGCTCGCGGGCCGAGATCAGCACCTGCTCCGCCGCCGAGCCGCTCTCGACAGCCGAGCGGTTGACCTCGCCGATGCCCTCGGTGGCGAGCTTGGTGCCCTGGGCGGCGCGCTCGACGGTGTGGGCGATCTCCTCGGTCGCGGCGTTCTGCTGCTCGACGGCGCCGGCGATCGAGGCCGAGATCTCGTTCATCTCGCCGATCACCCGGACGATCACCCGGATTGCCTCGACGGCCTCGCCGGTGGCCGACTGCATGCCGCCGATCTGCTGGCCGATCTCCTCTGTCGCCTTGGCGGTCTGGGTCGCCAGGTTCTTGACCTCGGAGGCCACGACCGCGAAGCCCTTGCCGGCCTCGCCTGCGCGCGCCGCCTCGATCGTGGCGTTGAGCGCCAGCAAGTTGGTCTGCTCGGCGATCTCCGAGATCAGATTGACGACCTCGCCGATCTTCCGCGCCGCCTCGGCCAAGCCCTCGACCTTGGTGTTGGTCTCGTTGGCCTTGACGCTGGCGTCGCCGGCGACCTCGCTGGAGCGCGTGACCTGGCGGCCGATCTCCGAGATCGAGCTCGACAGCTCGCGCGCCGCGGCCGCGGCGGAATCGACGTTGCCGCTGGTCTCTTCGGCGGCGCCGGCGACGTCCTCGGCACGCCGCCGGGTCGATTCTGCGGTGCCGGTCATGGTCTCGGCGGTCGCCTCCATCTCGGTGGCCGCCGCCGAGAGCGTATCGACGACGCCCTTGACCCCGTCCTCGAATTTCTGGGCGAGCGCCATCATGTCGGCGCGCTGCCGCGCCCGCGCGGCCTCGCGCTCGGCCTCGTTGTCGCGGCGTTCCGTCTCGGCCGCGGCGAGGCTGTCGCGCAGGGCGGCGAGGTTGCGGCCCATGTCGGCGAGCTCGTCGCTGCCCCGGGTCGGCACCTCGACCTCGAGCGTACCGGCGGCGATGGTCTGCATCGACTGGGCGAGCCCGGCGAGGCGGCGCAGAATGGCGCGCCCGACGTAGAGCCAGGCGATCAGGAAGGCGATGACGACCGAGGCGGCGGCGAGCACGCCCATGGCCAGCTTGCCGGTTTCGATGGCGCCGCTCACAGCCTCGCTGGCCGAGGCCATGCGCGCTTCCGCGTCCAGCAGCAGGGAGGCAACCTCGAGGCCGAGCTGCTCGCTCGCCGCACTGCTCGCCGCCAATGCCAGACGGCCCTGTTTGCGGGCCTCCAGCTCCGCGGCCTGGCTGGCGAACAGACTGTCCTCGCCGTGGCCGTGGCCGAGTAGGGCCGTGACAGCCTGGCCGAACGCGCCCTGGGCAATCTCCTCGGGCAGGCTGGCGAGCTCGCCCGTGATCGCCGCATGGGCGGCATTGAAGCGCTCGCCCAGCGGCTGCAGCAGGGTAGCGTCGGTGATGCCACCGGCCTGGTGCAGCAGGCCGGCCGCGACGTTGACTTCTGCCTTCAAGCGCAGCAGACCGACCATCATGCTGACGCCGCCGTCCATCAGCTCGCCGATGGCGGCGGTCGAGCGACCGGCCACCTCCTCGCTGCCGAGCACCAGATCGAAGTTCGCGCTGTCGACGATGGGCCCGAGCCGCTCCAGGAAGCCGCTCTGCAGCGCCGCCATCTCCTCGCGCAGCGCATCGGCAGCAGTCATCGCTTCGCGGCCGGCGGCGCTGAAGGTCACCAGCGCGAAGCCCTGCTCCATCAGCGCGAACAGGCCGGTCTCCTCGGCTCCGATCGCCTCGAGCCGGGTGTAGAGCGCGTCGAGCTCGGCGCTGCCCTGGACGCGGGCGAGGCCGTCGAGTTGATCGCGCAGGTGCCCAAGATCGCTGTTGAAGGCTTCGGCGAGCGGCACCAGCCGCTCCGGCCCTTCCAGGGCGCCGGTCTGGGCGACCAGGCCCGCCATGTGGTTGACCAGGACGGTCGCCTCGAGGCCGATACGCATGCGCGCGACCTGTACGTCGATCAGGCCGGACAAGGTGTCCTGAAGCTCGTCGCCGGCCAGCTCGGTGGCCAGCATCAGTTCGAAGGAGGCGTCGTCGAGCAGCGGCGCGATCAGGGCGTCGACCTGACCCTGCGCGGCGTCGACCTCGGCGGCGCGGCGCTTGAACTCGCGCGCCAGCTCGAGGCGGCGAGCCACCGCCTTGTCCAGGGTCTCGACCGCCTCGCTGAGCCGCATTACCTGGCTGCGGACGGCGCCGACCGTCTCCTCGGCAGCGCCCAGCTGGGCCAGCTTGCCGAGGCGATCGTCGAGCGCGTAGACGCGGGCGGAGAGGGCGGCCGCCAGGACCTGGCGTTCGGAATCGTCGGCCGCGGCGGCCAGTTGCGGAGCCGAGGCCGCCAGCTCGGTGGCGCCGACCTGCAGGCGCAGGGACTGCTCCATGGCAGGCGCCGATCGCTGCGCCGTCTCCCGATAGGCCGCCTCGACGCCGCCGTAGGTCACCCAGGCCACGCCACCGGCCAGAACCGTCAGTCCGGCAACGACGCCGAAGGCCAGGAACAGGCGGGGGCCCAGGCCGAAGCGCTGGCGCCGAGCACCCGGCGCGGCCGCGCCGTCCGAGGCACTCTCCTGCGGCGGCTCGGCGGTCTCGAACTCACGGGTGTCGATTGCTTCTGCCATGGCGGCCTCACACTGCTTCAAGAAGAGAAGGAGACGAAAGGTGGCACGGCGGGGCGCCCGTCCTGCGCCCCGCCGTCAGCGGCTCAGCTCGAGCCGCCCAGGGTCTCGACGGCCTTGAAGCTGCCGTCGGGCTGGATGACAGTGAGAAACACGCGGTCCATGCCCTGGTTGTCGCCGGGACCGTAGGTCAGGGTGACTCCGCCCAGGTCGAAGGAACCGGTGCCGTAGACCGCGTCGAGGAACGATTGGCGGGTCGGCTCCGCGCCGGACTGTTCCAGGGCGGCGATTGCCAGACGGCCCACGAGATAGCCCTCGAGCGAGACGAACTCGGGCTCGGCAGCGGGATCATGGGCCTTCAGCGCCTCCTGGTAGGCGGCAACCGCCGGAATCGTGGTGTCCCAGGGAAAGGGCACGACCTGGGTGACGACGACACCGGCGCCCTCGGAGCCCAGCTCCTTGGCCAGGGCCAGCGAGCCGACGAAGGAGATGTTCACGAAGGTGGCGTCCAGCTTGACCTTGCGCGCGACCTTGATGAACTCCGCCGCCGGCCGGTATGCGCCGACGATGACGACCGCCTCGGGTTCGGCCTTGCGGATCTCGAGGAGGGCGGTCTTCACCGCGACGGTGTTGCGCTGGTAGGTGCCCTCGGCGGCGAGCGCCATGCCGCGCTTCTCGAGGGCCTTCTGGACGCCCGAGAGGCCTGCGCGGCCGAAGGAGTCGTCCTGGTAGAGGATCGCGATCGTCTTGTAGCCCAGATCCTTGGTCAGGTGCTCGATCCAGGCCTCGGTCTCGGCGTCGTAGGTGCCGCGCAGGTTGATGACGTTCTTGAGCGCGGGATCGCGCAGGAATCCGGCGCCGGTGAAGGGACCGACGAAGGGCACGGCCGCCTCGGTCGCGATCGGCTGGGCGGCCTTGGAAGTCGGCGTGCCGACCGGGCCGATCAGCGCGAAGACCTGGTCCTGCTCGATCAGCGCCTTGGTGTTCTCGATGGCGCGCTCCGGCTCGTAGCCGTCGTCCTTGCTGATCAGCTCGAGCATCCGGCCATTGACGCCACCCTTGGCGTTGGCCTCCTCGAAGGCGGCCAGCAGGCCGAGGCGCATGCCCTGGCCGAGCGCCGAGGCGGGGCCGTCGAGGGCGGCCGACTGGCCGAAGACGATCTTGTCGGCGGTGACGCCCGGATCGGCGAGGGCCGATCCGGCGAGGCCCAGGCCGAGGCCCAGGGCGGCGACCGCGCAGTAGCGGTTGAGGTTCATGGGGGTTCCCTTCCGAGTTGTCTCTGACGGCCCGCTCTGCAGGCGGGCATTGCTCGTAAAGGATGTGGCGGAAAGCTTGCCGCAAGGTTAATTCGCCTACCCACGGTCTTGCTTCGGCCCTCGGCCACCCGCGCGACGGGATCGCCCGGTGATCGTGGCGGCTCTTGATTTCCGGACCGATCGTTCCACATCCAGGTCATGGCAAGCCCAAGGACCGACAGTTTCACTTCCTGCCCGTCCGGATCGGCGACCTGCACCGGCCCGGGCCGGCCGCGCGCCTTCGACGCCGAGGCGGCCTTGGGGGCCGCGCTGGCCTTGTTCTGGCGCCAGGGCTACGAGCAGACCTCGCTCGAGGAGCTGACGGCGGCCATGGGCATCAGCCGCTCCAGCTTCTACGCCTGCTTCGGCTCGAAGCACGAGGCCCTGCTGGCCGCCGCCGGGCGCTACTGCGAGGACAACCTGCGCGCCCTCGATGCCCTGGCCGGGGCCGAAGCCGACCCGGCGCTGGCGGCCCGTGCCGTGGTCGAGGCGATCGCCGCGCCCGAGGGCGGCCGGCACGGCTGCTTCCTGGCGAACTGCGTCACCGAGCTGGCCCCGCACGACCCCGAGATCGAAGCACTGGTACGCCGCCAGCTCGCGCGCACCGAGGCCCTGCTGGCCGGACTGCTCCGCCGCTCGGCACCCGGCGATTCCCGCAGCGAGGATCGCGCGGCCGCGCTGCTGTCGCTGGCGCTCGGCGCGACCATGCTGCGCAAGGCGGGGACCCCGCCGGAACGCCTCAGGGTGCTGCTGACGCAGGCCGACCGCCTGATCTCGCCCTAGACCCCTCAGCCCCGCCCCGGGTTCGTTCTCGCCCAATTTTGGACCAATTGGTCCGGATCTCATCGCACCACGAGGAACCAGAGACATGACAGAGATGCTCTTCACGCCGCTCCTGCTCGGCGACCTCCAGCTGCCCAACCGGGTGGTGATGGCGCCCCTGACCCGCAACCGGGCGCTCGCCGAGGGCGACGTGCCGCAGGCGCTCAACGCCGAATACTACGCCCAGCGCGCCGGCGCCGGTCTGATCGTCAGCGAGGCGACCCAGATCTCGCCGCAGGGCAAGGGCTACGCCTGGACACCGGGCATCTACAGCGAGGCCCAGGTCGCCGGCTGGCGCCTGGTCACGGAGGCGGTCCACGCCAGGGGCGGCCGGATCTTCGCGCAGCTCTGGCACGTCGGCCGCATCTCCCACGTCTCCCTCCAGCCGGGCGGGGCGGCACCGGTCGCGCCCTCGGCGATCGCCGCCAAGGCCCGCACCTTCGACGGCCAGGGCTTCGTCGAGACTTCCGTGCCGCGCGCCCTGGAAACCGACGAGATCCGCGGCATCGTCGCCGACTACCGCAAGGCCGCCGAGAACGCCAAGGCGGCAGGCTTCGACGGCATCGAGCTGCACGGCGCCAACGGCTACCTGATCGACCAGTTCCTGCGCGACGGCTCGAACCGGCGCGGCGACGCCTACGGCGGCTCCCTGGAGAACCGGACGCGCCTGCTGATCGAGGTGCTGGAGGCCCTGTCGTCGGCCTGGCCGGTCGGCCGCATCGGCCTGCGCCTCGGCGCCTTCTCCAACGCCAACGACGTCGCCGACTCCGACCCGATGCGCACCTTCGGCTACGTCATCGACCGGGTGAACAACTTCCGCCTGGCCTACCTGCACATGATCGAGGGCCAGACCGGCGGCAGCCGCGAGTTGCCCGAGGGGGCCGACCTGGAGGCGCTGCGCGACCGCTTCGACGGGCCCTGGATGGCCAACAACGGCTATGACCGGGCGGCGGCGATCGAGGCCGTGGACGCCGGCCGCGCCGACCTCATCGCCTTCGGCCGCGCCTTCATCGCCAATCCCGACCTGGTCGAGCGCCTGCGCCGGAACGCCCCGCTCAACGAGCTCGACCCCGACACGCTCTACGGCGGCGGCGCGCGCGGCTACACCGACTATCCGCGGATGACCGACATCGCCGCCTGACGTCGCGGCGTCCTGCCACCGCCCCGACGACAGTCGTCGAAGCTGCGCCCGGCCGGGGAAACCCGCGCCGGGCGCCGTCGTTTCGGCCCGGCGCCTCGGCCGCATCGCCAGGACGCCCGCCGCGGCCGCCGCCATCCCGGCCGCGCCGATACAAGCTAGGCAGTCGGAACCGTGTGCCGCCCCGCCCGAACCTGGGTCGCCGTGCGGATCGCAGCTGCGATCTCTTCGAGCTTGCCGAGCACGTCGATCGGGCCGTCGTACCGGATGGCATTCTCCGGCATGCCATCGGCCTGTGGCGGCCGGTCGAGGACCATGGTGAGGCCGCCGGCGGCGTGGATGGCTGCAAGGCCGCGCGACCCGTCATCGAGCGAGCCGGACAAGACCACGCCGATGGTGCAGGCCCCGGCCCTGGCCGCAGCCGATGCGAAGAGCAGATCGACGGTGCGGTTCCGGTATTCCCGGGTCGGATCATCCACCAACCGGCCAAGATTCGATTCGATCAGGGTCAGGTGCTCGGCCGGAAGACCGAGGTAGACCGTCCCGCGCTCGAGGCTCTCGCCGGTTTCGGCGACGACCACACGCAGGGATGTCGCCTTCGCCAGGACGGGTTGCAGTTGACTGACCGCGTTCCACGGTCGGTGCAGCACGACCATGACGACGGCGTTGATCTGCGCGGGCAGGAGGCCGAGCAGGTCCCGCAGGTCGGTAAGGCCTTCCCTTCCCGACGCGCCGATGACGACGAACCAAGGACTCTCATCGCTCCGCATGGTCAATTCTAGCATAAGGGCGGCCTAGCGGCAGCCCCGACGCGCGACCAGGCACACCGGGCCCGGGCGAAGGAGCTGGGCGACCCGATCGCCGCCTTCAGGAGCTTCCTGCTGGCGCATGCGTCGAACGCGCGAGGCGCGGCGCGGCGAAGCGGTCGTGGAGCAGCATGCCGACCAGCATCGCCGCGACGAACAGCAGGACCTGCGGCCCGGCGAAGGAGAGGGCCGCGACCGCCGGCCCGGGACAGAAGCCGGCGAGGCCCCAGCCGACCCCGAACAGCAGCGCGCCGGCCACCAGCGGCCGGTCGATGCTGCGCCGCGTCGGCAGCTCGAAGGCGGCCTCGAGCAGCGGCCGCTCGCGGCCCCGGACCAGCCGGAATCCGACGAACGCCACCCCGACCGCCCCGGCCAGCACGAAGCCCAGGGTCGGGTCCCACGCTCCCGTCACGTCCAGGAAGCCGCGGACCCGGGCCGGGTCGACCATGCCCGAGACCGCAAGGCCCAGGCCGAAGAGGGCGCCGCTGCCGAGCGCGGCCAGAAGGCGCAGTACAGCCATCGTCATCCTCCCACCAGGCGCTGCAGGAACACGGTGGCGACGGCGGCACCGAGGAACAGGCCGACCGCGGCCAGGGAGCGGGGCGAGAGGCGCGCCAAGCCGCAGACGCCGTGGCCGCTGGTGCAGCCGGAGCCCAGCCTCGTGCCGAAGCCGACCAGCAGGCCCGCGACCACCAGCAGCCCCGCCGAAGCCTCGATCCGCACCGTCGGCCAGTCGCCCGCGGCCAGGCGGTAGAGCCACGGCCCGAGCAGCAGGCCGAGCAGGAACAGCGCGTTGCCGAGCCAGCGGCCGGCCCGGCCGCCGCCGCCCGGCAGGCGCAGGACGCCGGCGAGGATGCCGCTGATGCCCGCGATGCGGCCGCTCAGCAGCAGCAGCAGGGTCGCCGAGAGCCCGATCATCGCCCCGCCGAGCAGCGCGGGGAGGTAATCGAGCAGGCCCGTCGCCGGCGCGCTCACGGCCGGCCCCCGGCGACGCCGGGGAAGGCGTCGGGATCGGCGACGACATACTGCAGGCTGGCGGTGCGGGGCTCGTAGAAGGCGGTGACGCTGGGGCCGCTGGCGGAATGGTTCGACGGCATGGCGCGGAGCTTCCTCTGTTACCAGTTTACAAAAAGATAGAATGTCAGGGGAGGCGATCAAGGCCAGGCCGCTGCGGCCAGCCCTGCACGCCGCTCCGCCCTGCCCTGCCGGAATCGCGGTGCCGGTTCGACAGGCGGGGCAAAGGCCCCTAGACCAAGCCCCGGTTCCTGCACCAGGGAAGGACAGCGGCGCGTGACAGGCAGTCTGCCCGAGTCGGGCCGGCCGGCGCGCATCCGGCGCGGCAGCCATGCCTTCTGGTGCGCCAACGCCGCGCTCTTCCTCGCGGCCTTCTCGGTCTTCGCGCTGCTCTACTCGGTGCAGCCGCTGCTGCCGATCTTCACCCGCGAGTTCGGGGTCGACGCCGGCACCGCCTCCCTGTCGCTCTCGCTCTCGACGGCGACACTGGCGCTCTGCCTGCTGCTGGCCAGCTGGCTCGCCGACCGCTGGGGCCGCAAGACCCTGATGGCGGCCTCCCTGCTCGGCGCCGCGGTGCTCGGCCTGCTGGTCGTGGCCGCGCCCGACTGGAGCAGCCACCTGGCGCTGCGCACCCTGCTCGGCATCGCCCTGGCCGGCGTGCCCGCGGTCGCCATGGTCTACCTGGCCGAGGAGATGGAGCCCGACGCCTTCGGCTTCTCTATGGGGCTCTACATCGGCGGCAACGCGATCGGCGGCATGGCCGGCCGGCTGCTGGTCGGGCTGCTCGCCGACTTCACCTCCTGGCGCCTGGCGCTGGGTGCCCTGACGCTGCTGGTGCTGGTCAACGCCGGGCTGTTCTGGTGGCTGCTGCCGCGGCCGCGCCACTCGCCGGCGCGCCGGATCGGCCTCGCCGATTTCCTGGCCTCGGTGCGCGGCCAGTTCGCCGACCGCGGCCTGCCCTGGCTGTTCGCCGAGGCCTTCCTGATCATGGGCAGCTTCGTGGCCCTCTACAACTACATCGGCTTCCGCCTGCTGGAGCCGCCCTACGGGCTCAGCCAGGCGGCGATCTCGCTGGTCTTCCTGGTCTACCTGATCGGCACCGGCGCCTCGGCCTGGATCGGCGCGCTGGCGCAGCGCCTCGGCCGGCGCAGGATGCTCTGGCTGATGATCGTGATCATGGGCGCCGGCCTGGCGCTGAACTGCCTGCCGACGACCCCGGCGGCGGTCGCGGGCCTCGTCGTCTTCACCTTCGGCTTCTTCGGCGCCCACTCGATCGCGAGCAGCTGGGTGGCGCGGCGCGCCCGCTCCGGCAAGGCCCAGGCGACCGCGCTCTACCTCTTCTTCTACTACCTCGGCTCGAGCGCCCTCGGCACGCTCGGCGGCTACGCCTGGAACCACTGGGCCTGGACCGGGGTCGCCCTGGTCATCGGCGGTGCGATCCTGGTGGCCCTGGCGATCGCCGTCCGCCTATTCTACCTGGCGCCGCTGGCGACCACCGAGGAGCCGCCGCCGGCGCCGCCGTGAGGGTCAGGTCAGGCACTCGATCAGGAAGGGGCCGCGCGTCGCCAGCGCGCCCCGGAAGGCGCGGTCCAGCGCCTCCAGGCTCTCGACCCGCACCGCCTCGACGCCGAGGCTGCGCGCCAGGCCGACCCAGTCGACCGGCGGCGAATCCAGGCTCAGCATGCGCTCGGCGTTGCGCCCGAAGCTGTTGACCCCGACGTTGCGCATCTCGCCTTGCAGGATTGCGTAGGCGCGGTTGGCGAAGACGACGGTGACGACGTCGAGCTGCTCGCGCGCCTGGGTCCAGAGGCCCTGGACGGTGTAGAGGCCGCTGCCGTCGGCCTGCAGGGAGACGACCTTGCGGCCGGGGCAGGCGATCGCCGCCCCGGTCGCCAGGGGGATGCCGACGCCGATGGCGCCGCCGGTCAGCTGCAGGTAGTCGTGCGGCGGCGAGGCGGCCGAGAGCCGGTAGAAGTCGCGCCCCGAGCTTACCGATTCGTCGCAGACCACGGCCTGCTCGGGCAGCAGGCGCGCGACCAGGGCGCAGACGCCGTCGGCGTCGAGGCGGCCGGAGGCGGGAGGCTCGGGCGCCGTCCCGCCCGCTTCGGCATAGGCCGGCACGGCCCGCCCGGCGCCGAGCGCCTCGGCCAGGGCCTCCAGCGCTCCCGGCAGGTCCTCCTCGATGGCGGCGAGGCGGAGCAGCGCGCAGCCCTCGGGCAGCAGGCGGCTCGGCTTGTTCGGGTAGGCGAAGAAGGCGACGGGGTCGGCGGCGCCGACCAGGATCAGGGCCTCAAGGTGGCCGAGGGTGGCCAGGGCCTGGTCGACCGGATAGGGGATGCGCGTCACCGGCACCCGCCCGGCGCCGCGCTCGACCCGGCCGTTCGAGGTCTGGGAGAACAGGCCGGCGCCGGTCGCCGCGGCGATCCGCCCCGCCGTCTCCAGGGCATCGGCGCGCAGCGCCCGGCCGGTGAGCAGCAGGCCGCAGCGGCCGCCGCCGCGCAGTATCGCAGCGGCGGCGGCGACCGCTGAGTCCGCCACCGGCGGCGCGACCGGCGCCGGCAAGGCGGCCGGCGTGCCTTTTCCGCCCGGCGGCACCTCGCCCCAGGCCGCGTCGGCCGGCAGGATCAGGGTCGCCGGCCCGCGCAGCGCCAGGGCGGCCTGCCAGGCCTGCCCGACGTCCTCCGCGATCGTCTCTGGCCCGGCGATGCGCCTGACCCACTTCGACATCGGCCGCGCCAGGCTCTCGATGTCGCTGGTCAGCGGCGCGTCGTGGACCAGGTGATAGGCGGCGTGGTCGCCGACGATGTTGATCATCGGCGTGTGGCCGCGCCGGGCGTTGTGCAGGTTGGCGAGGCCGTTGGCCAGACCCGGCCCGGTGTGCAGCAGCGTCGCCGCCGGCTTGTCGGCCATGCGCGCGTAGCCGTCGGCGGCCCCGGTGACCACGCCCTCGTGCAGGCCGAGCACGCAGCGCAGCCGCGGTTTGCGGTCGAGCGCCGCCACGAAGTGCATCTCCGAGGTGCCGGGATTGGCGAAGCAGAGCTCGACCTCCTGGGCGAGCAGGCTGTCGCAGAGCAGGTCGGCGCCGTTCATTCCTCGTCTCCCCTCCGCCGCTAGAAGCCCAGGGCGCAGCCGTCCTTGCGGTGGTCCGAGGCGCCGCGCAGCATGCCGCTGTCGCCGTCGATCCAGATCGCCTGGCCGCCGCCGAGCGGCGTCGGCCGCGGCGCGATGCGGTGGCCGCGTCCCGCCAGGTCGGCGAGCAGCGCCTCGTCGAGCGTGGTCTCGACCTCGAGCCGACCGTCGACCGCGAAGGTCCGCGGCTCCGACAGCGCCTGCTGCAGGTCGAGGCCGCGGTCGAGCAGGTTGCCGAGGAACCAGGCGTGGCCGGCGGCCTGGTAGTGCCCGCCCATGACGCCGAAGGGCCCGACGGTGCGGCCGTCCTTGCGCAGCAGGCCCGGGATGATGGTGTGCATCGGCCGCTTGCGCGGCGCCAGGGCGTTGGGATGGCCCTCGGCGAGGCGGAAGGAGGTGCCCCGGCTGTGCAGCAGGATGCCGCTGGCCGGGTCGGTCAGGGTCGAGCCGAAGCCGTGGAACAGCGAGTTGATGAAGGAGACGGCGTTGCCGGCGCCGTCGACCGCGCAGAGGTAGACGGTGTCGCGGTGCTCCGGCTCGTTCCACAGCACCGGCGTACCCGCGCGCCTCGGATCGATGCGGCCGCGCAGGCGGTCGGCTGTCGCCTCCGACAGCAGCTCCGCCACCGGCAGTTCGGCGCCTTCCGGGTCGCCGAGCAGGGCGTCGCGGTGGTGGTAGGCGAGCTTGGTCGCCTCGGCGTGCAGGTGGATGCGGTCGGCGAGCGGCACCTCGGGGCCGAGCTCGAAGCCCTCGAGGATCGCCAGGATCATCAGCGCCGCCAGGCCCTGGCCGGCCGGCGGGCATTCGAGGACCTCGTAGCCGCGGTAGCTGCGCGCGATCGGCTCGCCGTAGGAGGCGCCGCCGGCCGCCTCGGCGAAGTCCTCGAGGCTGTGGGAGCCGCCGAGGCCCTGGAGGAAGGCGACGAGGTTGCGTGCGGTCTCGCCGGTGTAGAAGGCCGCGGCACCGCCCTCGGCGATCTCGCGCAGCCGGGCCGCGAGCAGCGGCTGGCGGACCCGCGCGCCCGGCCGCGGCGCCTCGCCGCCGGGCAGGAAGACCGCCCGGCTGCCGGGCTGCGCGGCCAGCAGCGGCGCCGCGTCGGCCCAGTCCTGGGCGACCCGCTCGGTCACCGGGAAGCCCTCGGCGGCGTAGTCGACGGCGCGCTCCAGCAGCCGCGCGAAGGGCAGCCGTCCGTGGTCGGCATGGAGCCGCGTCCAGGCCGCCACGGCGCCCGGCACCGTCACCGCGTGGGGGCCGACGCGCGGCACCTCCGCGAGACCCTGGTCGCGCAGCGCCGCGGCGCTGGCCGCCGCCGGCGCCCGGCCGCTGCCGTCGAGCGCCAGGACGCGGCCGGCCTGCGGCCCCTCGGCCGGCGCGTAGAGCGCGAAGCAGTCGCCGCCGATCCCGGTCATCGCCGGCTCGACCACGCACTGCACGGCGCAGGCCGCGATCGCGGCGTCGACGGCGTTGCCGCCGGCGGTCAGGATCTCCAGGCCGGCGGCGGTCGCCAGCGGGTGCGAGGTCGCGATCATGGCGTCGCGCGCCATGACCTCGGAACGGCCGGGACGGAAGAAGTCGTGCATGGGGGTCCGGGACAGAGGGTGGGAAGGAATCGGCTGGCAGACTGGCTCAGATCGCAGACTGGCCCAAATCGCCGGCGCCGTCGATGCGCCAGAAGCCGGCACCGGCAGCAGCGGGCGCACCTGAAGCGCGAAGAGCCCGGGCGATTGCGGTCGAGGTTCGACACCAGGGACCGGGACTATTTCCAGGCGCTGCAGGCCGCCGACACCCTGCATTCGGCGAGGTGATCGTCGGCAAGGTCGAGGGCACGCTCAATTTCAACCTCAGCCGGCGACGTTCGCCCACTGCGGAGTTCGAGGCGGGCCGCTTGCTCGTCCAGGTGCGCTTGGTCGGCCAACCTTGCCCTTTGTGGCAAGTGCATGGGAGAACGGCACGGGACGGTCCGCTCTCGGAACAAGGGGTGGAGCTGGGGGGTAACGAGGTGGTCCAGGGAACGTTGTTTACGCGCGATTCCTCGACGAAGGCATCGTCGAGTCGCCCGCGTGGCGTGCACTGGACGAGGCCGTCGTCGCCGAGTTCCGGGAAGCGGTGCGCCACGTCTACCGGACCTTCCCCACCGAGAAGAAGGCCAGCGAAGCCCAGACGGAGGACGACCTGATCTGGAAGGTGCTCGCCCTGCTGGGCTGGGAGCACTGGTCCCGCCAGGTCAACCTCTCGCCGAAGGGGATGGAGCACAAGCCGGACGGTCTGCTGTTCGCCGACCGGGAAGCCAAGGAACGCGCCAACGCCAAGAGCGATGAATGGCAGCGCTACGGCGAAGGCCTCGCCATCGTCGAATCGAAGCGCTGGCTGCGAGCGTTGGACCGCAAGGGGCCGCAGAAGGACGACCTCGGGGTGCCGCACAACCAGATGCTGCGGTATCTCGACCGGCTCAACATCATGACGCGCAGCGCAGTGCGCTGGGGCATCCTGACCAACGGCGGTCAGTGGCGCCTCTACTACCAGGGCGCCACGTCGGTCTCGGAGGAGTTCCTGGAGCTCGACCTGCCCGTCCTGGTCGGACTCCCGGGGCATGAGCGTGGGCTGTTCGACGGCGATCCGGCCCACTACCTCAAAGTCTTCATGATGATGTTCGGCCGGGCGGCCTTCCTGCCCGATCCCGCCCTCGACGGTCGCACCTTCCATCAGTTTTCGCGCGACGAGGGTCGACTGTGGGAGCAACGGGTCGCCAAGGACCTGTCGGATCTCGTCTTTCGCAACATCTTTCCGGCGCTGGTCAGGGGTATCGTCGCCCACGATCCCGAGCGTCCTGCGCCAAACGTCCCCGCCTACCTCGACGAGGTGCGCGACGCCGCGCTGATCCTGCTCTATCGGCTGCTTTTCGTGCTCTACGCCGAGGACCGCAACCTCCTGCCGTCCCGGGACAGGAAGTACGACGACTACGGCATGCGCAACCGGGTGCGCGCCGACATCCGCCGGCGAGTCGACGAGGGCGACGCCTTTTCGAGCCGTGCCGCCAACTACTATATCCACCTCCGTCAGCTCTTCGGATTGATCGACGAGGGCGATTCGGACATCGGCCTGCCACCCTACAACGGCGGTCTGTTCGCCCGAGGCCGTCCCGGTGCCCGCATCCTCGAACGGATCGACCTGCCGGATGCTCTCTTCGCGCCGGTGATCGACGCTCTGTCGCGCCACGACGACGGCAAGACCAAGCGCTGGATCAACTACCGGGACTTGTCCGTGCAGCAGCTCGGCTCGATCTACGAACGCCTGCTGGAGAACGAGGTCAGATTCGAGGACGGCGAGATCGTTGTCGGCGGCGATGGAGAGGCGCGCCATTCCAGCGGCAGCTACTACACCCCGGAGGCGCCGGTTCAGCTGATCATCGCCAAGGCCGTCGGCCCACTGCTCGACGAGCGGATGGAGGCCTTCCGGGCCAGGGCAGACGCCCTGCGCGGCGACACCCGGGCGAAGGCCCGACGGCTGGAGGAGCTGCGCGCCGTGGATGCGGCGACCCGCATGCTGGAGATCAAGGTCTGCGATCCTGCCATGGGCAGCGGTCATTTCCTGGTTTCGCTGATCGACTATCTCGGCGACCGCATCCTCGCCGCCGTCGACGAGGCGCAGGACCTGTTTCCCGGGTACGAGTCGCCCCTCGTCGCAACGGTCGCCGGCATCCGCGACGGTATTCTCGGCCGCGCCGGCGCCGATGGCTGGACGGTCGAGGAACACCAGGTGGAAGACCGCCTGATCGTCCGGCGCATGATCCTGAAGCGGGTGGTCTACGGCGTCGACAAGAACCCCATGGCGGTCGAGCTGGCCAAACTGTCGCTCTGGCTGCACACCTTCACGGTCGGTGCGCCGCTGTCGTTCCTGGAGCACCACCTGCGCTGCGGCGATTCGATCTGCGGCGAATGGGTACGGCCGGTCGAGGACCGACTGGACGAGCTGGGCGCGACCCTCTTCATCCGCAACTCCGTGAGCCGTGCCCGCCAGACGGCGCAGGGAATGGCCGAGATCGAACGACTGTCGGATGCCGATGTCGCCGAGGTCCAGCTCTCGAGGGAGACCTACGCCGCCGTGAAGGACGCGACCGAGCCTCTGGCTCGCTTCCTCGACTTCATGCATGCCCGCCGCTGGATCGGCGGCGATCTCGCGGCGGCGCGCGCGGCCTGTGCCGAGGCGCTGACGCGGCACAACCTCGTGCTGTCGCCCCAGACCTTCGCCGAGATGGCCTACCGCAGCATCCTGACCAACGGCTATGGCGATCCGGTCGAGATCGCGACCGGAAGGGCGGTCATTCCGCCGCCGAAGCCCGACAAGGCCGGTCGCGGGCCGCGCCCCAGGAAGCCGACCAGGGGCAAGCCTGCCGACTATTCGCCGGCGGCGGTGCAGGAGGTTGCCCGCGAGCTGGTGGACAAGGCCCGGTGGCTGGCCGAGCAGGAGCGCTTCCTGCACTGGCAGGTCGCCTTCCCCGGCGTCTGGGAGAACTGGGAGAGCGCCGCCCCGGAAGGCGGCTTTGACGCGGTCATCGGCAACCCGCCCTACGTCCGACAGGAGCTGCTGAGCCGGGCCAAGCCCTTCCTGAAGGAAGCCTACGCGGCCTTCGACGGCGCCGCCGATCTCTACGTCTACTTCTACGAGCTGGGCCTGAAGATCCTGAAGCCCGGCGGCCGGCTGTCGCTGATCGTCACCAACAAGTGGATGAAGGCCGGCTATGCCGAGGCCCTGCGCAGGCTCTTCGCCGAGGAGGCCTGGGTCGAAGGGGTCGTCGATTTCGGCCATGCGAAGCAGATTTTTCCGGGCGCCGACGTCTTCCCCTGCGTGCTGGTCGTGCGCAGGCCGAATCAGGAGCCGCCACCGATGGACGCGCGGGTGTGCGTCATCGATCGCGAGGATCTCGACCTGGACATGCTGCCCCAGCAGGTCGACCAAGCCAGCATGACCATCAGGCGTGACAGCCTTAGCCCTGAGGGCTGGAATCTCGAGTCGCCTGAGGTTCTGGCGCTACTGGACAGGATGCGCTCTGTCGGCACGCCACTGAAGAACTACGTCGGCAGCGAGCCTCTGTATGGCCTGAAGACCGGCTTCAATGACGCGTTCCTAATCGACCAAGCGACCCGCGACGATCTGGTCGGCGAGGACGGGCGACTGGCTGAGATCGTACGCCCCTACGTGCGGGGGCAGGACATTCAACGTTGGACTCCGGCCTGGAACGGCCTGTGGGTGATCGTGCTGAAATCCAGCGCCAATCATGCGTGGCCCTGGTCCAAGGCCGCAGATGAAACCAAGGCCGAGGCTATATTTCGCGAGACGTACCCGAGCGTGCACGCGCACATGAAAAAATACGAGGAACAGCTAAGAAGTCGGCGGGATAGAGGGCATTATTGGTGGGAGTTGCGCGCGTGCACTTACTATAAGAGATTCCTTGAACCAAAATTGTTCTATCAGGTTATTCAGTATAACTCTGCTTTCTGCTTAGACGACTCAGGGCACTTCGGTAATGACAAGACTTTTTTCTTGCCGTCCAATGATCTTTTCCTTCTTGGAGTGCTGAATTCGCCGATTATTTGGTGGCACAACTGGCGCTACTTGCCTCACATGAAGGACGAGGCCTTAAATCCCGCCGCCTACAAGTTCTCAGCACTTCCCATTGCCACGCCATCTAGCCGTGTGCGAACTCAAGTTACTAGGAACGTCATTCGACTAATCGACATCAAGAGGAAGGTTGCCGTGGCAAACGACGCGCTGCTTGATTGGCTACGCGTAGAGTTTGATGCGGACAAGCCGTCCCAGCGTCTTCAGTCTGCTCCCAGCCTATCGCTCGAGGAGTTCCAAGCTGAGGTCAAGAAGGGACGCAAAGACCGCCTCAGCGTCGCCGCGCTCGCCGATCTCACGCGGGCCTACGACGACACCGTTGTTCCCGCCCGAGCACTGCTCGCCGAGGCCGCCACCCTCGAACGGGAGGTCTCCGATCTCGTCAACGAGGCCTATGGCCTGACCCCGGACGAGGTCGAGCTGATGTGGCGGACCGCGCCGCCGAGAATGCCGCTGAAGCCGCCGCCCGGGGAAGATCGGGGAGGGGCAACCTGACCCAAGAAAGAAGGCCCGGAAACCGCTGCTCTGGCGGCTTCCGGGCCTCTTTGTCTTGGAGCGGGCGATGAGATTCGAACTCACGACCCCAACCTTGGCAAGGTTGTGCTCTACCCCTGAGCTACGCCCGCAATGAGGTAAGCCGACGGCAAGGCCGCCGGGGAGCGTCGATCTAGCGAGTCCGGGGGCCGAACGCAAGGGCTTTTCGGCGGCGCCGCGGCTGTCTAGGGTCGCCTTCCGGAGCGCAAGCGCGGCAGCGGTCGGAGGGCGAGGGATGAGCGGCGAGGCGGCGGCAGGGGAAGCCGAGATCGAGGCGCGGCTGGCCGGCGGCGGGACGCCGCTGACGCCCGAGGCGCTGCTCGCGCGCCTGGCCGAGCTCGGCATCGCCCAGACCACGATCGAGCATCCCCCGGTGTTCACGGTCGAAGAGGCCAAGGCGCTGCGCGGCACGCTGCCCGGCGCCCACGTCAAGAACCTGTTCCTGCGCAACAAGAAGGGCCGGATGTGGCTGCTGTCCTGCCTGGAGGACCGCGACATCGACCTCAAGGCGCTGGGCGAGCGGCTCGGCGGCGGGCGCCTGTCCTTCGGCAGCGCCGAGCGGCTGATGCGCCATCTCGGCGTGCGGCCGGGATCGGTCACCGCCCTGGCCGTGGTCAACGATCCCGAGGGCGCGGTGCAGCTGGTGCTCGACCGGGCGCTGACCACGCTCGACCCGGTCAACCTGCACCCACTGGCCAACGACCGGACCACGGCGCTGAGCCCGGAGGGGCTGCTCGCCTTCTGCCGGGCCGTCGGCCACGAGCCGGCGCTGCTCGACATGGACTGAGCGCCGGGGACTGAGCGCCGGGGACTGAGCGCCGGGGACTGAGC
>NZ_JBBDQW010000070.1:0-21354 GCF_040905785.1 Tistlia sp. | reverse complement strand
TTCTCCAACTCTCATGACACTCAGGCCGCATCACAAATCCCGGACACCAGTGCGTGAAAACAGGGATCCAGAGAAAGGCGCAGCCCGCGCGGACCGCCACGAGCCGGCACGGGCGTCAGCGTCCTCTGGATCCCCGTTTTCACGGGGATGACGAACGAGGGGGACGACGGGAGAAGGGGCGCTTCGCGGGAACGGCGAGGCAGGCGAGCGGCGGCGCCGTCACGCCGCCGGGGCGGCCTCGCGCTCGCTCTTGCGCTTGCGCTCGCTGGCGCTCTTCAGCTGGCCGCAGGCGGCCTGGATGTCGCGGCCGCGCGGGCGGCGGACCGGGGCCGAGAAGCCGCGCTCGAACAGGATGTCCGAGAAGCGCTCGATGCGCTCCGGCTCCGAGCAGAGGTAGGGGCTGCCCGGCCAGGGGTTGAAGGGGATCAGGTTGATCTTTGCCGGGATGTCGGCCAACAGATCGGCCAGGGCGTGGGCCTCGGCGTCGGAGTCGTTGACGTCCTTCAGCATGACGTACTCGAAGGTGATGCGCCGGGCGTTGTGGACGCCGGGATAGTCGCGGCACGCCTGGAGCAGCTCGGCGATCGGGTACTTGCGGTTGAGCGGCACGATCTCGTCGCGCACCGCGTCGTTGGTCGCGTGCAGGGAGACCGCCAGGTTGACGCCGAGCTCCTCGCCGCAGCGCCGCATCGCCGGCACGACGCCGGCCGTCGAGAGCGTGATGCGCCGCTTCGACAGGGAGATGCCGTTCGGGTCGGTGACCAGCCTGAGCGCGGCGGCGACGTTCTCGTAGTTATAGAGCGGCTCGCCCATGCCCATCATGACGATGTTGGTGAGCAGCCGGCCTTCCTTCGGCGAGGGCCATTCGCCGAGCGTGTCGCGCGCCAGCAGGATCTGGCCGACGATCTCGGCCGGCGAGAGGTTGCGGACCAGGCGCTGCGTGCCGGTGTGGCAGAAGCGGCAGGTCAGGGTGCAGCCGACCTGGGAGGAGACGCAGAGCGTGCCGCGGTCCTCCTCGGGGATGAAGACGCACTCCGCCTCGTTGCCGTCGGCGAAGCGCAGCAGCCACTTGCGGGTGCCGTCGCTCGACAGCTGGTGGGTGCTGACCTGCGGCCGGCCGACGAGGAAGCGCTCGGCCAGCTTGGCGCGGAAGCCCTTCGACAGGGTGGTCATGGCCGCGAAGTCGGTGGCGCCGCGGTGGTAGATCCAGTGCCAAAGCTGAGTGGCGCGGAAGCGCGGCTCGCCGAGCGCGAGCACGGCCTCGGTCAGCTCGGCCAGGGACAGGCCGACGAGATCGGTCAGGCCGTCCGGTCCGGCGGCCGGCGGCGCGAAGGCGTGGGCATGGGCGCTCATGGCAAACAGTTAGGCCGAAGCGGCCGCTCCCGCAAGGCGCGCGGTCGCGGGGCGGTGCGGCGAAAGGCGCGGCGAAAGGCGCGGCGCGAGGGTCAGTCGCAGGCCTTCTTCATGGCCTCGTAGGCCGCCGTGAAGCCGCGCAGGGAGAAGGTGTCGGTGGTCAGGGTGTCGCGCGCCGAGAAGCCGCGCACGGTCATGTTCAGGCCGTTGACCATGGAGGCGATTAGCTTCTTGTCGAGCTCCCCGTCGGAGCGTGGCAGCCAGGCGTACTCGTCCTTGGTCACCAGCTCGTAGGCGGTCTCGCCGTCGACGTCGAGCTCGACGGTCTCGCCCGGCTTGTAGCTGTAGCCGGCCTGGATCGAGACCTCGTCGTTGGGCACGCGGCCCGGGCGGCGGGTCACCATGGCGACCACCGTGCCGCGGCGGGTGTAGTTGCCTTCCGACTTCAGCGGCTTGCTGGCGATGAAGCAGACCTTGCCCTCGCCTTCCGCCGCGACGTAAGCCGACCAGGCCTGGAAGTCGCCGACGCGCTCGACTTCCTGCGCGGCCGCCGGCGCGGCCGCGACCAGAAGCAGGCCCCAGAGGAAGAGGCCGCAAGGGAGGGAGGGAAGCAGATCGCGCATGCTCGGCATTATAGGGGTCCTGGCGAGTCGGTCAGAGGGATTGTGTCACGAGGGTCACGCAGCGGCGGGAGGGTCAGTATCCGGAACCTCTGTCGGGTCGCCACGAAATTGTGACCGCCCGGGCCCAGACGCAAGAGGCCTCGCCGGAGTTCCCTTTTCACGGCAGGGCGGCCGATCGGTCGGCCGGCCTTGGATCGGCGAGGCGGTGCGGCTCGCCGGCCCGGCGTCGCCTCGACCTTCCCTCGCCCACGCCGCCGGAGATGCAGGACTGACAAGACGCGCCGCGCTCGAGGCGCCCTTCCGGCGCCAGGCAAACGCCCTGCACGGCTTGCCGGTGGCCGGTGAATGAGCTTCCATAGCCCGATGACCGAGGCGCCGCCGCTCGACCCGCCGCTCCAGGCGTCGCTGATCCGGGCGGTTGCGGAGAACCGCGACAAGGCGGCCTTCGGGCGCCTGTTCCGCCACTTCGCGCCGCGCGTGAAGGCCTACCTGCTGCGCCTGGGCACGGAGAGCGCCGCGGCGGAAGAGCTCGCCCAGGAGACCATGGTCGTGCTCTGGCGCAAGGCCGCGACCTTCGATCCGGCGCAGGCCAGCGTCGGCACCTGGGTCTTCACCATCGCGCGCAACAAGCGCATCGACCGCCTGAGGCGCCTGCAGCGCCCGACCCTGGATCCCGAGGACCCCCTGCTGCAGCCCGAGAGCCGCCCGGACGCCGACTGGCTGTTCTATGGTGCCCAGCGCGAGGAGCGGTTGCGGCGCGCGCTGAAAAGCCTGCCCGAGGAGCAGGCCGAGGTGATCCGACTCGCCTATTTCGAGGAAAAAGCCCATGCAGCTATCGCTAGCGAGATCGATCTGCCGCTGGGTACGGTCAAGTCGCGCCTGCGTCTCGCCTTGACGCGGCTGCGCCGGACGCTAGCTGCCGAGGGAATGGATCAGGCCTGATGCGATGACGACCCACCCCGCGCCCGACGAGTTGCTGCTGGCCCACGCGGCCGGCGGGCTCGACCAGCTGCTGTCGCTGATCGTCGCCAGCCAGGCTGCCTACAGCGAGGACAGCCGCCGCCGCCTGTGCGACTTCGAGGCGCTCGGCGGGCTGCTGCTCGAGGAGCTCGAGCCGGCGCCTCTGGACGAGGGCGCGCTCGAGACGCTGCTCGACCGCCTCGACGCGGTCCCCCAGGAGGCCCCGGCGCGCACAGCGGCGGCCCCGGCGCCCGCCGAGGACGGCTTCGACCTGCCGCCGGTGCTGCGCCGCCTCCTCGGCGACGACCTGCGCAGCCTCGCCTGGCAGCCGCTGATGCGCGGCGTCAGGAGCGCCGATCTCGTCCCCGGCGTCAGGGAGAGCGGAGGCCCGCGGGCGCGCCTGATGCGCATCGAGGCCGGCACCGCCGTGGCGCGCCACTCGCACCGCGGGCGGGAGTTCACCCTGGTGCTGTCGGGCGCCTACAGCGACGCCGGCGGGACCTTCGGACCCGGCGACCTGCAGATCTCCGACGCTTCGGTCGACCACCGGCCGCGCGCGATCGGCAGCACGCCCTGCCTCTGCCTGGTCGTCACCGACGCGCCGCTGCGCCTGACCGGCCCGCTCGGATTGCTTAACCCTTTTCTCAAGAGCCGGCTGTAACTCGTGGATAAGCCTGCACGCTTTCATGGTTCGACAAGCTCACCATGAGGCGACGAGAGGCCAGCGCGTACGTTTCCGCCGCTCTATAGCGGCCTGACTACCAGCGCGTACGTTTCCGTCGCTTCATGGTGAGCTTGTCGAACCATGCAAGCGCACCGGCGGAGCCGCCGGCGTCAGACCTTCTTCGTGCTGCGGATGCGCACCGGGCCGTGGACGTGGGCGGGCCGTGGCTCCGGACGCCCGAGCGAGCTGGTGGCGCGGTGCTCGAAGCGACCGCGCGCGAGCAGGCGGTCGTACATGACGATGGCGCCCGCCGTGCCGACGTTGACGCAGAACTTCATCGGGATCTTCACGACGCGGTCGCAGCGCGCCAGCATCTCCGGCGACAGGCTGCCGCGCTCCGGGCCGAGCACGTAGGCCGCGGCGGCCGGGTGGTAGAAGCTCGGCAGCGCCTCGGCCTCGTCGGTCAGCTCGACGCCGACCAGCTGGCAGCCGCGCGGCAGCAGCAGCTCGCCGACGCTGTCGAAGCGGTAGACCGGCAGCTGGTCCGGCGCGTCCGAGGTGTCGGCGTGCCGCAGCGAGCGCTCGCTGATGTCGGCGGCGACGGTGAAGAAGAAGCTGGCGCCGAAGGCATTCGCCGAGCGCATGAGGTTGCCGAGGTTCATCGCCTTGCTGATGCGCTCGACGCCGATTCCGAAAAAGCCACGCATGGAGGCTTCTTGCACCAGCGCGGGGCCTTGGGCAAGGTGCCGCTCCCGCCCCGCAGCAGCCTCGAGAACCCCGGTGTACCAGAACAGCGCGCATTCCGCCTCCCCGTCGTCCAAGGCGCGAGCCGAGGCCGCCTCCCCGGTGCTGGTCGAGGTCACGCGCGGCACGCTGGTCGAGAGCCGCCACCGCGGCGCCTTCGCGGTCTGCGACGCCGAGGGCCGGATCCTGCACCAGGCCGGCGACCCGGAGCGCCTGGTCTATCCGCGCTCGGCGATCAAGCCGCTGCAGGCCCTGGCCCTGGTCGAGAGCGGCGCCGCCGACGCCTTCGGCTGCACGCCGGCCGAGCTGGCCCTCGCCTGCGCCAGCCACGACGGCGAGCCGCTGCACAGCGAGGCGGTGACGGCCTGGCTCGGCCGCCTCGGCCTGTCGCCCGCCGACCTGGAGTGCGGCAGCCACCTGCCCTACAACGAGGCCGCGGCGCACGCCCTGATCCGCGCCGGCAAGGCGCCCGGCCCCGAGCACAACAACTGCTCCGGCAAGCACGCGGGCTTCCTTTGCGTCGCCCGGCAGCTGGGCGCGCCGCTCGAGGGCTACATCGACTTCGGCCACCCGGTGCAGCAGACCCTGCTCGGCATCCTGGAGCAGATGGGCGGCCTCGACCTGCGCGAGGCGCCGCGCGGCATCGACGGCTGCGGCATCCCGCAGTACGCCATGCCGCTCGGCAACCTGGCCCTGGCGATGGCGCGCCTGGCCGATCCCGCCGGCCAGCCGGAGCGGCGGCAGGCGGCCTGCCTGCGGATCCGCGCGGCGATGGCGGCCGAGCCGGCGATGGTCGCCGGCGAGCGGCGCTTCTGCACCCGGATCATCCGGTCGACCAACGGCCGCGCCCTGGTCAAGACCGGTGCCGAGGGCGTCTACGGCGCGGCCCTGCCGGAGCGCGGCCTCGGCATCGCGCTGAAGATCGAGGACGGCGCCGGACGCGCCGCCGAAGTCGTCATGGGCCGCCTGCTGCGCCGGCTCGGCCTGATCTCCGAGGCCGAGGCGGAGGCGCTGCAGCCGATCCTTCGCCCTTCGATCCGCAACCGCGTCGGCCGGATCGTCGGCGAGATCCGAGCCGCGGAAGGATTTCCCGAATGAGGTTCGTCTCGTGAAGGCCATGCTGTGCCGCGCCTTCGGGCCGCCCGACAGCCTGGCGCCCGGCGAGCTGCCGGACCCGGTGCCGGGGCCGGGCCAGCTGCTGATCCGGGTCGCCGCGGCCGGCGTCAACTTCGCCGATACCCTGATGATCGAGGGCCGCTACCAGGAGAAGCCGCCCCTGCCCTTCGCGCCGGGCCTGGAAATCGCCGGCACGGTGATCGCCCTCGGCGAGGGCGCGGAGCGCTTCGCGACCGGCCAGCGGGTCCTCGCCCTGGTTGCGGCCGGCGGCTTCGCCGAGCTGGCGGTGGCCGACGAGAGCGACGTCTACGCGCTGCCCGAGGCGATGGACTTCGAGACCGCGGCCGGCTTCCCGATCACCTACGGCACGGCGCACGGCGCCCTGACCTGGCGGGCCGGCCTGCAGCCGGGCGAGACCCTGGCGGTGCACGGCGCCGCCGGCGGCGCCGGCCTGGCCGCGGTCGAGGTCGGCAAGGCCCTGGGCGCGCGCGTCATCGCCTCGGCCGGCGGCCCCGAGAAGCTGGCGATCGCCCGCGCCCACGGCGCCGACGAGGGCATCGACTACCGCCAGGAGGACCTGCGCCAGCGCCTCAAGGCGCTGACCGAGGGCCGCGGCGTCGACGTCGTCTTCGATCCCGTCGGTGGCGCCGTCTTCGACGCCTCGCTGCGCAGCCTGGCCTGGAGCGGCCGCCTGGTGGTCATCGGCTTCGCCGGCGGCGAAGTCCCCCAGGCCCCGGCCAACCTGCTGCTGGTCAAGAACATCGGCGTGCTCGGCTTCTACTGGGGCTCCTACCGCCGGCACGCGCCGGAGCTGCTGCTCGAGCAGTTCGCCGAGCTCTTCGCCTGGTACGGCGCCGGGCGGCTGAAGCCGCTGGTCAGCGAGGTGCTGCCGCTGGCCGAGGCGGCCCGGGCGCTGCACCTGCTGAAGAGCCGCCAGGCGACCGGCAAGGTCGTGCTGAGCGTGCCATGACCGACTTGCCCGCCGCCCAGACCGCCGCCGAGGCCCTGGCCGCCCAGTACGAGGCCTACCCCTACCCGCAGCGCGATCCCGCCGAGGAGGCTCGGCGCCTGATCCTCGGCTCGCCGAGCCGGCTGGAGGAGATCGACCACTACCTCTACGCCGGCGCGCGCGACTGGTCGCGGCCCTTCCGCGCCCTGGTCGCCGGCGGCGGCACCGGCGACGCCACCGTGATGCTGGCCCAGCAGCTCGCCGAGGCCGGCGTCGAGGCCGAGGTCGTCTACCTCGACCGCAGCGCCGCGGCGCGCGCCGTCGCCGAGGCCCGGGTCGCGGCGCGCGATCTGAGCAACGTGCGCTTCGTCGCCGGCTCCCTGCTCGAGGTCGCGACGCTGGCGCCGGGGCCCTTCGACTACATCGACTGCTGCGGCGTGCTGCACCACCTCGAGCAGCCGGAGGCCGGCCTGGCCGCGCTCGCGGGCGTGCTCGCCGAGGACGGCGGCCTCGGCGTCATGGTCTACGCCCCCTATGGCCGCAGCGGCGTCTACGAGCTGCAGGCAGCCCTCGCCCAGCTCGGCCGCGAGCTGCCGCTGGAGCGGCGCATCGAGCTGGCCCGGCGCCTGCTCGCCGGCCTGCCGACGACCAACCGCTTCGCCAACAACAAGCTGCTCGCCGACCACAAGCGCGGCGACGCCGAGCTGGTCGACCTGCTGCTCAACCCGGTCGATCGCAGCTACACGGTCGGCGACTTCGCCCGC
This sequence comes from Tistlia sp., assembly GCF_040905785.1. NCBI lineage: Bacteria > Pseudomonadati > Pseudomonadota > Alphaproteobacteria > Rhodospirillales > Rhodovibrionaceae > Tistlia > Tistlia sp. Next base: position 14,181 of record NZ_JBBDQW010000070.1, on the reverse strand, counting down.
CTGGTCGCGGGCGCCGAGCTAACGATCGCCAGCTTCGTCGAGCCGCTGCGCTACGAGCCGCGGCTCTATCTCGCCGACGAGGCCCTGCGCGCACGCTGCGACGGCCTGGCGCCGCTGGCGCAGGCGGCCCTGGCCGAGCGGCTGGCCGGCAACATGAAGACCCACGTCGCCTACCTGGCGCGTCGCCCGGGCACGGTCGCGCGCCTCGACAGCCCCGCCTGGGTGCCGCGCCTGCTCGATATCGACGCCCGGGCTCTCGCGGACTCGCTGGCCCGCAAGCAGGCGATCTCGGGAACCGTCGAGGGCCTGGAGATCACCCTGCCGGTGCCGCCCCTGGCGGCGGCCCTGGCCGGCGAGATCGACGGCCGGCGCAGCTTCGCCGAGATCCTGGCGGCGCTGCGCGACCGCCGGCCGGAGATCGAGGAGCGCGCCTTCGCCGCCGCCGCCCAGGCCCTGGTCGGCGCGCTCGGCGGTCTCAACAAGCTGCTGCTGCGCCGGGCCGGCGCCTGATCCTACGGAAGGGCACCGAGCGGCCTTGCCGGCTCAAGCGGTGTCGCGGTCCAGGCCGAGGTCCTGCAGGGCGCGCCGGTCGAGGCCGGCGAGCGCGCGCAGGACCCGCTCGCGCCTATCCTCCGAGGCGTCCTCGCCCCGGGCGAAGAGCCCGAGCGCGCGGCGGCCGAGGTCGCGGCCGCTCAGCCCCGGCATGGTGGCGTCGGCGGTGAAGGTGTTGTCAGCCATGATCCGTCTCCTGGATAGGGGCGTAGGGCGGAAGGCCCGGCGCCCCCTTCTCTGGACGGGACTTGGCGGTTTCGGCGGCACGCCGCAACTGCGCGAAACGCAGGGGTGAAGGGCGCGGGCCGCATGGTTTATGCTTTACTGTCAACCACTTGTCGCGTTTCGGCCAGGAAGGGTCGCAGGCGGTCGATGGCCGTCGAGAGGCGCTCCGGCGAGGAGGCGAAGCAGAGCCGCAGGTAGCCCTCGCCGCCCAGCCCGAAGGCCGCCCCCGGCGCCAGGCCGACCTTGGCCTCCTCGAGCAGCCGGAAGCAGAAGCCGAGGCTGTCCTCGAGCCCTTCGACCCGGAAGAAGCTGTAGAAGGCCGCCTGCGGGCGCGCCAGGGTGACGCCCGGCAGGTCCGACAGCCCCTGGAACACGAGCTCGCCGCCGGTCCGGCAGCGCTCGACCAGCTCGGCGACAAAGTCCTCGCCCTCGGTGATGGCGGTCAGGCAGCCGGCCTGCAGGAAGGCCGGGGCGCCGGAGGTCGTGTACTCGATCAGCTTGCCCAGCGTCTCGCCGAGCGACGGCGGGTGGAGCAGCCAGCCCATGCGCCAGCCGGTCATGGCCCAGGCCTTGGAGAAGGAGTGCACGCAGATCAGCGCGTCCTCCGGCTCGGCCTGCTCGGCGAAGCTGGGCGCGACCGGGCGGTCGTAGGTGAAGCGGTGGTAGACCTCGTCGGCGATCACCCAGATGCCGCGGCCGCGGCAGAGCGCCAGCAGCGCCGCCTGCTCCTCGGCCTCCATCATCCAGCCGGTCGGGTTGCTCGGGCTGGCGACGAAGACCGCGCGGGTCTGCGGGTCGAGCGCCGCCGCCAGGCGCTCGAGGTCGAGGCGGAAGCCGCCGTCGGGACGGGCCTCCAAGGGCACCTGCTCGATCACGCCGCCGGCCATCTCGACCGCCGCCATGATGTTCGGCCAGACCGGCGAGACCACCGCGACCTTCTCGCCGGGCGCCAGGATCGCCTGCAGCACGTGGACGATGCCGGTCATGCCCGAGGAGGTGACGGTGACCCGCTCGGCGTCGGGGTGGATGCCGTAGAGCCGCGCGGTGTAGTCGGCGATCGCCTGGCGCAGCTCCGGCAGGCCGCGCTTGTGGGTGTAGAAGGTCTGGCCGTCGCGCAGCGCCTGCTCGGTCGCGCGGCAGATGAAGCCCGGCGTCGGCAGGTCGCCCTCGCCGACCCACAGGCCGATCACGCCGGGCCGGCCGATGCCGCGGTCGAAGACCTGCTGGATGCCCGAGGTCTCGAGCTCCTCGACGGCCGGACGGATCGGGGCGGGATAGCGCATGGGCGGACTCCGGGAAAAGGGCGCGAGGGGGAGAGGCCCTCTCTGCCACGGCGCGCCTCGCGGCGACAAGGGCGCGGGCGCGGGGCCCTGGCATGCGGGACGAGAGGTCCGCCCTGCGCCGAGGGCGTTTCCCGGCGCCGGCCGGCGGTGGTAGCCTGCTACCAGTAGCCGGCCCCCGGCGCGCCGCAGGAGCGGTGCCGCCGGAGGGCCGGCGCCGCCTTCACAAGACCCCATGCGGGCTTATGTAAGGATCGATGGCGACGCCGGCGGTGTTCTCGGAAAGCACCGCCGCGTTTAGCGTGAGCGGACCGCAGAAGAACAAGGAGTACCGTCATGGCGATTCAGCTTCCCGAGCTTCCCTATGCCCAGGACGCGCTGGCCCCGGCGATTTCGGGCAATACCATGAGCTTCCACTACGGCAAGCACCACCAGGCCTACGTCAACAAGACCAACGAGCTGACCAACGGCACCGAGCTCGAGGGCAAGAGCATCGAGGAGATCGTCAAGGCCGCCTACGCCGCCAAGAACCAGGGGCTGATCAACCAGTCGGCCCAGGTCTGGAACCACACCTTCTTCTGGAACTCGATGCGCCCGAACGGCGGCGGCAAGCCGACCGGCAAGGTCGCCGAGGCGATCGAGAAGTCCTTCGGCGGCTACGACAAGTTCGCCGAGAAGTTCAAGGCCTCGGGCGCCGGCAACTTCGCCTCGGGCTGGACCTGGCTGGCGGCCAAGGGCGACGGCAGCCTGGAGGTCGTCAACACCGACGACGCCGACACCCTGCTGGTGCGCGACGTGAAGCCCCTGGTCGTGATCGACGTCTGGGAGCACGCCTACTACCTGGACTACCAGAACCTGCGCCCGAAGTTCATCGAGGCCTGGCTCGACAAGCTGGTCAACTGGGACTTCGCCAACAGCAACTTCGGCTGATCCGGCGACACCGGCGCGCGCTCGCCGGCGAGGGAACAAGAGGGAGCGGCTCCCCGGGGCCGCTCCCATTCTCGTGCGTTGTCGTCTCCTTAAGGGATGCGGCGCAGACTCCTTGCCTGCCGGGGCGCAGGCGCGACGGCCGTCGGAGGCCCGCCCCCGCCCAACGCAAGAGAGCCCCCCCGCGCCGATGCCGAAGACCACCGACTTCCCGCCGCTCGCGGCCCCGGAGGCACCGGACCGGTGGCACCCTCGAATCCGCGCGCTCTACGACTACTGGGCCGGCCTCCGTCCCGGCGGCACCCTGCTGCCCGGCCGCCAGCACCTCGACCCCATCGACATCCCGGCGCTGCTGCCCTGGGTCTGGCTGTTCGACGTGCAGCGCCAGCCGCTGCGCTTCCGCGTCCGCCTGCTCGGCACCAAGCACTACGAGCAGATGCTGCGCGACCCGACCGGTCGGTGGGTCGACGAGGCCTATCCGAGCTTCGCCAGCCAGACGACCTACCCGGACTACCTGAAGGTCGCGGTCGAGGGACGCATCAGCTACCGCAAGGGTCCGCCGGCCTACCACGTCGATTCCGGCTGCTCCCTGCTGGAGCGGATCATGCTGCCGCTCGCTCGCGACGGCCGCAGCGTCGACATGATCCTCGGCCTGACCCTCTATTTCCGTGCCGACGGGGAGATCTACTGAGGCTGGCCTGGTCCGGCGCGCCGGCACGGGCGGCCTGCCCTCACCTCACCCCGGCCCTCTCCCCTCCCGACGGGAGCGGAGAGGGAGCCTCGGTGGCGCCGGCACGGCCGTTCGACTCCCTCTCCGCTCCTGGGGAGGGGAGAGGGCCGGGGTGAGGTGTGGGGGCCCCTACCCCAAATCCAGCTCGCGGAAGAAGTCGTTGCCCTTGTCGTCGACGACGACGAAGGCCGGGAAGTTCTCGACCTCGATGCGCCAGATCGCCTCCATGCCGAGCTCGGGGTACTCCAGGCACTCGACCTTGCGGATGCAGTCCTGGGCGAGGCGCGCCGCCGGGCCGCCGATCGAGCCCAGGTAGAAGCCGCCGTGGGCGGCGCAGGCCGCCGTCACCTGGCGGCTGCGGTTGCCCTTGGCGAGCATGACCAGGGAGCCGCCGGCGGCCTGGAACTGCTCGACGAAGGAGTCCATGCGCCCGGCCGTGGTCGGGCCGAAGGAGCCCGACGCGTAGCCCTCGGGGGTCTTGGCCGGGCCGGCGTAGTAGACCGGGTGGTCCTTGAAGTAGCCGGGCAGCGGCTCGCCGGCCTCCAGGCGCTCGCGCAGCTTGGCGTGGGCGGCGTCGCGGGCGACGATCATCGGGCCGGTCAGGGACAGGCGCGTGCGCACCGGGTGGCGGGACAGCTCGGCCAGGATCTCGGGCATCGGCCGGGTCAGGTCGATCTCGACGACGGCGCCGCCGAGCCCGGCTTCGTCGAGGTCGGGCAGGAAGCGCGCCGGATTGGTCTCGAGCTGCTCCAGGAAGACGCCCTCGCGGGTGATCCTGCCGAGCGCCTGGCGGTCGGCCGAGCAGCTGACGCCGATGCCGATCGGCAGGCTGGCGCCGTGGCGCGGCAGGCGGATCACGCGGACGTCGTGGCAGAAGTACTTGCCGCCGAACTGCGCGCCGATGCCGAGGTGGTGGGAGATGGCGTGGACCTGACGCTCCATCTCCAGGTCGCGGAAGGCGTGGCCGGCCTCGGAGCCGGCCGTCGGCAGGCCGTCGAGGTAGCGGCAGCTGGCCAGCTTGACGGTCTTCAGGTTGAACTCGGCGCTGGTGCCGCCGATCACCACGGCCAGGTGGTAGGGCGGGCAGGCCGCGGTGCCCAGGGTCTTCATCTTCTCTTCGATGAAGGGGATCAGCCGGTCGGGCGTCAGCACCGAGGGCGTCGCCTGGAACAGGAAGGTCTTGTTGGCCGAGCCGCCGCCCTTGGCGACGAAAAGGAACTTGTAGGCCTCCTCGCCCTCGGCGTAGAGCTCGATCTGGGCCGGCAGGTTGGTGCGGGTGTTGACCTCCTCGAACATCGAGAGCGGCGCCAGCTGGCTGTAGCGCAGGTTGCGCTTGGCGTAGGCGTCGAGCACGCCCTGCCCAAGCGCGGCCTCGTCGCCGCCGCCGGGACCCCTGGTCCAGACGCGCCGGCCCTTCTTGCCCATGACGATGGCGGTGCCGGTGTCCTGGCACATCGGCAGCACACCGCCGGCCGAGATGTTGGCGTTTTTCAGCAGGTCGAAGGCGACGAAGCGGTCGTTGGGCGAGGCCTCGGGATCGTCGAGGATGTCGCGCAGCTGCTGCAGGTGGCCCGGGCGCAGGAAGTGGTTGATGTCCATGAAGGCCTGCTCGGAGAGCAGGCGCAGCGCCTCCGGCTCGACCGTCAGCATGTCCTCGCCGGCGAAGCGGTCCAGCCCGACCAAGCCGTCGCCGGGCGCGTCGAGCTGGCGGTAGGGCGTCGGATCCGCCGCCAGCGGGAAGACCCCCGCACCGTCCCCTGAGGCGCCGCTCCCGCGCGCCCCGCTCTCCTCGGTCTCGGCCTCGCTCATCCCGGTCCTCCCGACCCTGCGCCGCTGCACGGAACTGCCTTGCTGCGCTGGGCGCAAGGTCTGCCCGCGCCAGGCGGCGGGGTCAAGTCGGCGGCGGGATCGCTCGGCGCTGGGGGAGCGGGCTCAGCGCCCCGGCGCGAGCGGCTCGACGGTGGCGGCCTGGGGCCCGTAGGCGCCCTCGGCCTCGGCGACGCGGAAGCGCACCGGGTCGCCCTCCTTCAGGGCATCGAAGCTGCCGTCGGCCAGAACCGCCTCGTGGAAGAAGAGGTCGGGGCCCTCGGCGCGCTCCAGGAAGCCGTGGCGCCGCTCGCGGTCGAGCCGGGTGACGCGGCCGGTCGACTTGCCCTCCTGGGTCTCCAGCATCGGCTTGGCCGAGCGCTTCTCGAGGCCGGCCGAGATCTGGCGCACGACCTTGTCCATGGCGCGGGTCACCGCGTGGCCGAAGGCGACGCCGTGGGCCTCCTGGGCGCGGCGCTCGACGGTCGCCTTGGCGAAGACGTGGCCGCGGCGCAGCTGCACGTCGACGTGAATCTCGTCGAGCACCGAGGCGCCGTGGCTCTGGGTGCGCTCGACCGAGACCCGCGCCGAGGTCACGGCATGGCCGAAGCGCCGGAGCTTCGCCGCCTCGGCCTCGATGACCTCCTTCAGGGCCTCCGAGGACTCCAGCCCGTGGAAGGCGACCTCGAGCGGCTGCTGCGGCTCGTCCGGACCCGGGAACTCCCCCGCTCGCTCCTTGCGGTTCATCGCGTCACCTCTCCTTGGCTCTGTCTGGGGAAACGACCCCGCGACGGCGCCGTTCCACGCGCAGCCGGGGGCGAGGAAGCCTCGGGCGCCGCCCGGCAGGCGGGGTGTCGGCGGCCGCGCGCGAGCCGCCCTCGAAGCCGTCGGCGGGACCGCTGCGGCCGGGACGGCGACCGTCCCTGCCAGGGCACCGCTACATTCGCTGCGTGCAAGACAGGCGCTTGCGCGACAGCCTATAAGTGTGGCTAGTGGATGTGCACGTCTTACCGACAACACAGGTCGCGAGGGCTCGGCGGCGCCCAGGTCAGCTATGAACTTAGCGATGGCAGGTTGGAGGGTCGTTACAACATAAGCGGGAATGTCTCTCGGGCGACTCTGACAAAATTGCCGGAGTAGCGCCGCTGCGCCCTGCCTTCGGGGTCTGTTACGCCACTAAGGTCCGATTCTTTCCAGCCGATGACTTTTGGCTCGAATCTGGAGCGTGACAGAAGCGGATCAGAACTGGTGTCGGGTCCTGAGTCCCAACCGGCTGAGACCCCCAGAAAACGTAGCCTATCGGCTGTTGGCGGCTAGCGCCTTCTTCGCGGCCAACCCCTAGTCACTCGGGTTTGTGCTGTCGTGCTATAGTGTGGGGCGGCCGGGCACATCACTGCCCTCGCCGTTCAAGTGACGCTAGGGCCGATAGGTGGGGGATCGGAGAATGAAGCATGCTGCCACTGCGCTTGCACTTGCACTTGCTCTTTGCGCTTCTGGTCATGCGCTGGCCGATGTTGCGCCAATAGAAGCGGACAAGGCATATCTTTTCAAAATTCGGGAAATTAATATCATTATTGATGATCAGGTGAAAGGTGGTTGCTGGACCAACGCTGGCGCCGTTGAGAACGCCGCGCTCTTGGAACTAGAACGCAGTGGGCTGACTTCCACTGACGAACATGGCGCCGTGGTTTTCATTGAGGCGCTTGGCAGCCGCGTGAGAACCGAATCCGGGCGCGATACAGCTAATTGCCACGTTGCTTTGCACTTTGAGATACTGGCTGGTGCCGGTTTGGATCATCATGCGGGAATCAAAGGCCCGCAGGACGACGTTACCGTTCTGACTCAGTTTACGCGTCTCGTTTCGCTTTACGGTCAGCCTTTTGAGATCAACGAAATGCTCAAAGCAGCCGTGATTGAGGAGGTTCAATACTTTCTCGTGGAGCGCAGCCGGTTTTTCAATTCGATCAAGGAAACCGAACCCCACTTCTACAACACGTATCGGTGAGTCAATGCACCCGACCGACAGTTATTACAAGACGAAGCGCAATCTTCTGATCTTTGTTGGCGCGCTGCTGCTAGCGGTGTTCGCCGGCTTGAAGCTTGAGGGTGCCAGCGTGAACGACAGCCTTCTACCGATTAAAATCGACCACCCGGAATGGCTGAGGGTTATCTTAACTGTCGGTGTCGCCTTTAACGTCTATCAATTATCCCTTCTGTGGGCCGCGCAAGATTCCCGAGTTCAAGAGAATCGGTTTCACCGAATTGATTTCCTCGGCGCTGTGTTCATTGCCGTTGCGTCTATCTTTTCACTAGGCGCAGTAGAAATGTGGCCGCTTGTAAGGCGAACAGCGGATTCCCACGGGTGGACGTGGCTTCTCAGTGTATTCACTAGCTCGCTGCTGACAGTCATCGCGGTCTTCTTCTCCCAAGGCACTCTCCACCTCGCCACAGCGGTGGGGAGGAAAATCAAGGGCCGCTCCCGTGACAGAGAGAACACCCAACGTGACGTTCTCGTTCGAAGCAACTGGCTACTGCACTACGATCCAAGAGGCAGGAAAGCCAAAGCCATCACCTTCAACTCTGATGGCACGGTTGGTGATGGCCAAAACCAGAATGAACACAATTGGCGAATGACCGACGGGCTTCTAGAGATTCTGAATGATAAGGGTGCCGTGTTCAGCCGCTTTCGCTACGATGAGGAGAAAGAGCGCTTCACTCATACCAACGATGAAGACACGTCGTCGCTTCGCAATCAGACAATCGAGTATGTCTCTCCGATCACGGACTAAGCCCCTGACAATTCAAACTTTCAATTTTCATTTTTCAAAGGTTCTGCCGCCCGTGTTCGCTCGGGGACGGTCTTCTATCTTAATAATTGTCCCAATGACGTGATCGCCAGTGCGCCCGTGAGGATCACTAACAGAATCTGGGCATTGTGGATGTCTTTATGGCGACGGTTCTCTTCTTCGTACTGGGCCAACGTCGCAAAGGCTTTCGGCGTGATCTCAAACGCGTGTCCGTTTTCTTTCAAATCGCCAGTGTGGGCAAGTGATTCGAGAATAAGCTGATAATAGCTTTCTAGGGCACTGTTGCGCGGATGAAATACCCAGCGCATCCCGTATACTTCGTTCATTACGCTATAGACGCTGAGCTTAGGACGCTTCTTTTCAAGGGCCTTATTTGCGAATAGCCGGAGGACCGTTATTCGATCCTTGCGCGCAAGCCGTCGCTGATTAAACAGCGCCTGAGCAATTCGGTTGAACTGTCGCATAATCCACGGATAGTGGATGCTATCTAGAATTAGAAACTTGGTCGGTGACGTATAGCTAATTGTGTAGCCTCTGTAATGATGCTCAATTAGCACTTGGGCGTCCGGGAACACTCTCGGGAGCACGCAGTAGCGGCAGCCAGTCGATAGGTTGTCATTGAAGGCTAACCCTTCAGCCGCTCTCTCGGTCAGCTTGTGGAAGTTGAAGTTCCACGTTCCAGCGTCGTCGCTCAATCGCAGTGTGAACACGTTGTTCGCTGGATCGCCAAGATCTATGACGTCCGCCCGACGCTTCTCAACCCGGCGCATCGAGCGCTTCAGCGCATATGACTTCCAGTACCTGACGAGCACGGCCACACCTCCGGAGCCCATGGCACCCAGCATTGTCGGATGCCGGTCCGATGCTACTCCAAGGCGAAGAAGGCCCTTGAACCTCCCGCCCGAGTCATCATGTAGCAAAAAGCGTAGCAAGAACCGTGTCAAACGGTGTAGCAAAACCGGAGTCCCAACCGGCTGAGACCCTTAGAAAACCTAGCTTTTTGGCTGTTGGCGTCCCCAGCGGGAATCGAACCCGCGTCTTCAGCGTGAAAGGCTGATGTCCTGGGCCTCTAGACGATGGGGACCCGAAGAGGCGCGAGAGATAGCCTCCGGGGCGGCGGAAGGCAAGACCGGGCGCCGGGCCCGGGTCCTGCCGGCCTAGCGTGGCTCGGCGAGCAGCGCCTCGAAGCCCTCCAGGAAGGCCTGGCTCGTCGCGGCGGCCGGGTCCGGGGCCGCCGCCTGCAGCGCCGCGAGCAGGCCGGGCGCGCGCTCGGCGAAGAGCCGCGCCTCGACGCCGGCCAGGCGCGCGCCGGCGCAGTCGGTCCCGACCAGGGAGGCGCCCTCGAGCGCGGCGCCCGAGAGGTCGGCCTTCCTCAAGCAGCTGCCGTCTAGCCGGGCCCGGTCGAGCCGGGCGCCGGTCAGGTCGGCGCCGCTCAGGTCGGCCGCAAGGGTCGCCTGGACCAGGAGCGCGCCGCTCAGGCAGGCGCCCGAGAGGTCCAGGGCGCTCGGCGGCTCGCCGGTCAGGCTGGCCCGGCGGAGATCCGCGCCCTCGAGGTCGGCCTCGGCCAGGTCGCAGTCGCGGAAGCTGGCGCCCGGCGCGACGAGGCCGGCCATGCGCGCCGCCGGGAAGCGGCAGGCGACGGCGCTCATGCCGGCGGCGCCGGCACCGGCCAGGAGCAGGCTTTCGGCCAGGCAGTCGTGCCAGGCGCTGCCCTGGAGCTGGGCCTCGCGCAGGTCGACCGACTCGAGCCGCATCCCGACCAGGCGGGCCCGCTCGAGGCCGGCCTGGCGGAAGTCGCTCCCGGACAGGCTGCCGCCGCGCAGGTCGGCGTCGGGCGCCGACAGGCGGCGCGCCCGCAGGCCGACGGCCTTGAGCGAGAGCAGCCGCAGGCCCGGCAGGTGGGCGCCCTCCAGGTCGAGGGCGTCGGCATTGGTCGGGCGCTGGATCGTCAGCCCTTCGCCGCGGGCGCCGGCGAAGGAGGCGCCGCGCAGGCGGGTGCGGGCGAGCGTCAGCAGGCCGACCCGCGCGCCCGAGAAGTCGGCGCGGTCGGCGTGGCACTCGGTGAAGAGGGCGCCCTCGAGGTCGGCGCCGGCAAGCGAGGTGCCCTCCAGGCGGCAGCGATGGAAGCTGGCGCCGGCGAGGCTGGCGCCGTCGAGGCGCGCGCCCTCCAGCAGGCAGCCCTGGAACAGCGCGCCGGCCCCCTCGAGCAGGTTCGAGAGGTTGGCCCGGGTGAAGTCGCAGGCGCGGGCCGCCGCGGCGCCCAGGTACGCACCCGACAGGTTGGCGCCGCCGAAGCGCGTGCGCTCCAGGACCGGACAGAGCAGCAGGGCGCCGCCGAGATCGCAGTCCGAGAGATCGCAGTCGCGCAGGTCGGCGCCCTCGAGCCGGGCGCGGCGCAGGTCGAAGCCGGAGAGGTCGAGGCCGCCGAGCGCCGCCCCGGCAAGCTGCAGCCCGGCACCGCGCAGCTCGAGCGAGCGCGAGGTCACGGCCGAGACCCGCTCGTGGGCGGCGGCGCGGTCGGGCGCCCCGGCCTGGGCGCGCAGGAAGGCGACGGCATCGTCGGGCAGCGCCAGGTCCGGCCGCGAAGCGGGCGCGCGCGGCGCGCCGGCGTCCACCGGCAGATCGGTACTCGATACCAGGCGCATGACCCTCGGACCCCTCGCGTTGCGGTGCCGGGACGCTAGGCTGCGCCGCTTAAGGGCGCGTTAAGCGCGCGGCCGCCGGGCACCCGGGATGACAGTCAGGGTGACGGCACCGCCCGCGAGCCCCGGCCGTCCGTGCCCCTGGATCCCGGGTCGCAAGGCTCGCAAGGTCGAAAACCGAGGCTTTCGGGCTCGCCTACCGCCCGGGATGACGGGAAAGGCGGCGCGCGGCGGCGCGGTTCACCCCGTCATCCCGGAAGCCGCTTTGCCCGAAGTCCGGGCCCCGCGAAAGCGGGGCGCGGAATTCGTCGGCAAAGCGAGCTATCCGGGATCCAGGGGCCCCAGCCGTCCGTGCCCCTGGATCCCGGGTCGCAAGGCTCGCAAGGTCGAAAACCGAGGCTTTCGGGCTCGCCTACCGCCCGGGATGACGGGAAAGGCGGCGCGCGGCGGCGCGGTTCACCCCGTCATCCCGGAAGCCGCTTTGCCCGAAGTCCGGGCCCCGCGAAAGCGGGGCGCGGAATTCGTCGGCAAAGCGAGCTATCCGGGATCCAGGGGCCCCAGCCGTCCGTGCCCCTGGATCCCGGGTCGCAAGGCTCGCAAGGTCGAAAACCGAGGCTTTCGGGCTCGCCTACCGCCCGGGATGACGGGAGGGGTGGGGGGCGGTCGGGGCGCCTTGTAAGGCTGTGAGATCGCGTCAGTCGAACAGGCCGGGCGGGCCGCCGGCGTGGACGCTCTCGATCGCCAGCAGCCGCCGCTTCAGGGCGATTCCGCTGGTCGCCGAGAAGCCGCCGATGCGGCCGCCGGCGGCGAGCACGCGGTGGCAGGGCACGACGATCGGCCAGGGATTGCGGCCGAGCGCGCGGCCGACCGCCTGGGCCGCCTCGGGCCGGCCGAGGCCGCGCGCGATCTCGCCGTAGGTCGAGGTCGCGCCCGGCCGGATCGCCCGCGCCAGCGCATAGACCCGGCGCTCGAACTCCTCCAGGCCGGCGTCGTCGAGCGGCAGGTCGGCGAGGTCGTCGGCCGCACCCGCGAGCAGCCGGGCGATCCGCTTCACGGCCCGCCCCTGCCCCGCAGGCTCCGGGGTCTGCTCGCGAGCCGTCGGGTAGCGCCGCTCGAGTCGCGCGCGGGTCGCCTCGGGGCTGCCTTCGGGCAGCTGCACCGCGACCAGGCCGCGCCCGCTCCAGACCAGGCCGCAGCAGCCGACGGCCGTGTCGAAGAGGGCGAAAGAGAGGGGCTCGTCCATCGGGAAACCCGGGCGGTCAGGCGGCGCCGGCGAGCTTGCGCTCCAGGAAGTCCAGGCGGTCCTGGCCCCAGAAGATCTCGCCCTCGACGACGTAGGAGGGGGCGCCGAAGACGCCGGCGGCGAGCGCCTGCTCGGTATAGGCGTCCAGGATCGCGGCGGTCTCCGGCTCGGCGGCGCGCGCGGCGAGCGCCTCGGCGTCGTGGCCGGTCTCGCGCGCGATCGCCTTCAGGGTGTCGGCCTCGCCTGGGTCGCGCTCCTCGGCCCAGAGCGCGCGCAGCACCGCCTCGGAGAAGCCCAGGGGATCGCCGCCGGCGAGGTCGGCGGCGACGAGGAAGCGCGCGGCCTCGCGCTCGGCGAAGGGGAAGTGCGCCGGCCGCAGGGTCAGCGGCAGCTTCAGGAACTCGCGCCAGCGCGCCAGCTCGACCAGGCGGTAGGCCTGGCGCGCCGGCGCCCGCTTGCCGAGCGGCAGGCCGCCGGTCTTGGGGAAGATCGCCGCGAAGTCGACGGGCTTGACCTTGACGCTCGCGCCGACCTTCTGCGCCAGCTGGCGCAGGCGCGCCGCGCCCAGGTAGGCCCAGGGCGAGTTGAGCGAGAGGTAGTAGTCGATCTGCGCCATGGCGGTGTCTCCCCTATTCGGCGTTCCGCTGGTGCGCGGCGCTTGGGGCCGGATCGAAGCACCGCGGCCCCGGCGCGGCAAGGCCCGCCCGCGCCGGCCGGCTCACGAGTCCTTGAACCTATGGTCGGCGGCCGACGTTGAGGGCCCGGAAACAGCAGCCCGAAAGACAGGAGGAGCCAGGATGACGATCTGGAAGATCGAGGCAGTCGCGCGCCCCGACGACCCGCGCTGGGTCGCCGGCCCGCGCTACGAGCGCGTCTTCGTGCGCGCCGACACCGCGGCCCAGGCCCGGCTGTGCGCCGGCAAGGCGCTGGCGCCGAACCCAGGCATCGTCGGCAACGAGAGCGCCCAGCAGCCGACGCCCTTCGAGGACGCGGCCCTCTACCGGGTCGTGCGCAGCTCGGCCAACGACGCCGGCGTCGCCGTCAGCGAGGAAGGCGAGCCGGCGCTGATCGCCAAGTCGAGCTAGCGCCGACGCCGGGCGGCGGCCTCGGCCGGAACGAACCGGCGTCCTTCACGTTTTTCCGGGCATCGAAGCGGACGCAAGGCCGAACCGCGGCCACGCCGCCGACACCTGCCCAGGAGCGAAGCCATGATCATGACCCGACCGGCGCGGACCACCGCCGCCCTCACACTGGCTCTCGGCCTCGTCGCCATCCCCCTTGCCGGCTGCGACACGATCGAGCGCCAGACCGGTCTCAGCAGCGAGGCACAGGGCGGCGTCCTGAGCGGTGCCGCGGTCGGCGGCGTGGTCTCGGCCCTGGCCGGCGCCAACCCCTTCTGGATCGCCGCCAGCACCGTGCTCGGCGGCGCCGCAGGCGGCGCCATCGGCGACTACCTGGGCCGCCGGAACGCCGAGCAGCACGCGCAGAACAACCTCAATGCGCTCAACACGCTGAGCCCGGGCCAAAAGGCCGAATGGAGCGACCCCGAGACCGGCAACTCCGGCCGCACCGAGGTCCACAGCGTCTATACCTCGAACGGCCGGACCTGCAAGACCTACACCGAGACGGTGCGCACCAGCCAGCAGACGGTCTCCGAGGAAGGCACCGCCTGCCAGACCGCGAGCGGCGGCTGGGAAGTCGTCTAGCACCACCACCTGACCTGGCGGCTTCCGGGGCTTGCCTAGCGTCCGGGATGACGAATTGGCGCTGACCACCGTCATCCTGGACGCAAAGGCGAGCCCGAGAGCCGGAGGCGATCGGGGCGCGAGCCTCGCGATCCGGGATCCAGGGGCACCGCCCGAAACCTCGGCGCCGCGGCTCGTCGTCCGGGGCCGGCCTGGATCCCGGATCGCGAGGCTCGCCAGCCGGAAGCCTGGCGGCTTCCGGGGCTCGCCTAGCGTCCGGGATG
>NZ_JBBDQW010000069.1:4917-90630 GCF_040905785.1 Tistlia sp. | reverse complement strand
CTCGACATGGACGACCGCATCGCCCTGCTCGGCGCCAACGGCAACGGCAAGTCGACCTTCGCGCGGCTGCTCGCCGGGCGCCTGAAGACCCAGGCCGGCCGCCTCCACCGCTCGCCCAAGCTTAAGGTCGGCTACTTCGCCCAGGACCAGGCCGAGACCCTGGACATGAAGGCGACCGCCCTCGGGCACATGGCGCGGCTGATGCCGCTGGAGCCCGAGCAGCGCCTGCGCAACCACCTGGGCCGCTTCGGCTTCTCGGGCCAGAAGGCCGAGACCCCCGCCGAGAAGCTGTCGGGCGGCGAGCGTGCGCGCCTCGCCCTCGCCCTGGTCAGCCGCGAGAGCCCGCACCTGCTGATTCTCGACGAGCCGACCAACCACCTCGACATCGATTCGCGCGAGGCCCTGGTCCAGGCGCTCAACACCTTCGAGGGCGCGGTCGTGCTGGTCAGCCACGACGCCCACCTGGTCGAGATGGTCGCCGACCGCCTGTGGCTGGTCGCCGAGGGCCGGGTCACCAGCTTCGAAGGCGACATGGAGGACTATCGCCAGCTCCTGCTGGACCAGCGCCGGGCGGAGCGACGGGAGGCCCGCCAGGAGCGCGAGGCCGACAAGGACAAGACTCCTACGGTCTCGGCCAAGGACCGGCGCAAGGCCGCCGCCGAGGCGCGCGCCGCCGTCGCCCACCTGCGCCGTTCCGCGGAGCAGGCCGAGAAGGCGCTGCAGCGGCTGCAGGCCGAGAAGGCGAACCTGGAGACCGCCCTGGCCAACCCCAAGCTCTACGACAGCGGCCCCGAGAAGCTGACCGAGCTGCAGAAGCAGCACGCCGCCATCGAGGCCAGGATCGCCGAGCAGGAGGAACGTTGGCTGGCGGCCCAGGGCGAGCTGGAAGCGGCGTCCTAGGCTGGCGAGCAGGCCGCGCCGCGGGCGCTACCTGCTGTTCCGCAGCGTCCGCTCGTGCTCGTAGATGTAGGGATAGGGCCCGCTGTAGGGGTTGACCGTCGGGTCCTGGGGCTGCTTCGCCTCGCCGCAGCGCGGGCGCAGCGGGCCGCAGTCCCAGCGGAAGCCGGCGGGCCGGCCGGTCATGGTGCTGGCGCGGTAGTACTTGCACTCGCAGAGGACCTGGACCTGGCAGGACAGCTGGCCTTCGCGCTGCGCCGTGCAGGCCGGCGGCTGGCCGTACCAGGGTTCGGGCGACGATTGCGCGCGCGCCGGCAGCGCCGACAGTGCGGCCGCCACCACGGCGAGCAGGGCAAGCAGGGCGAAACGCAGGGCCATCGTCGATCCTCCTGCGCGAGGCTAGACCCATCGCCGTTACCGCTCGGTTAACCGGCGTTCCGGCGCGCCGGAGCCTTGCGGGAATGTCACGCCTCGCCCAGGGTCCGGCGCGTAGACTGCCGCCTCTGCCCGCCACCCGCCCGAGAGCGCCCCGCCTCCCTGTGCCCGATCCTGCGCGCCCTGCCCCGGACTGCCCTGCCCCGAGCCGCCAGAAGCCGAGCGTCGCGGCACTGACCGAGGCGATCCCGGCCGCAGCGGCGGTCGGGCCAGACGGCACGACTGACAGCGACCGGACCGTCGAGGGCATCGCGCTACTGGTGCTGTCGGTCGGCTTGTTCGCGGTCATGGACGCGGCGGTCAAGTGGCTGGGCGCGACCTATTCGACCTTCCAGATCGTCTTCTTCCGCAGCCTCTTCGCCTTCCTGCCGCTCGGCGTGATGATCTGGCGGGTCGGCGGCCTGAGGCACTCGCTGCGGGTGCGCGATCCCCTCGGCCAGGCGCTGCGCTGCCTCTTCGGCCTCGGCGCGATGCTGCTGTTCTTCTACTGCTACGCCCAGATGCGCCTCGCCGACGCCATCGCCATCGGCTTCGCCGCGCCGATCTTCGTCACCGCGCTGTCGGTGCCGCTGCTCGGCGAGCCGGTCGGCTGGCGGCGCTGGGTCGCCTGCCTGTTCGGCTTCGCCGGCGTGCTGGTCATGCTCAAGCCCGGCGCCGGGACGTTCCAGCCGGTCGCCCTCCTCGCCCTGCTCGCCACGCTGTTCTATGCCCTGGCGCTCCTGTGGGTGCGCAAGCTGTCCAAGACCGAGAGCACCGTCTCGATCATCATCTACTTCACGATCACGACGACGCTGATCTCGGGCCTCGCCCTGCCGTTCGTCTGGATCACGCCGGACCTGCCGGACCTCGCCCTGCTGATCGCGGTCGGCATCGTCGGCGGCCTCGCCCAGATCGCCATGACCCAGGCTTTCCGACTGGCCGAGGCCTCGATCCTGATGCCCTTCGACTACACGGCGATGATCTGGGCGGCGAGCCTGGGCTGGCTGATCTGGGGCGAGGTCCCCGGCGTCAACATCTGGACCGGCTTCGCCCTGGTGCTGGCGAGCGGCCTCTACATCCTGCACCGCGAGGCCCAGCTGCGCCGCCGACGCGGCCTCGCACGACGGCTGCAGCCGAAACGGTAGCGCGGCTCAGCCCTGGCGCTTCGACCAGGCTCCGCGCTCGTCCTGCTGCCAGTAGCTGAGCTCGTGCCCCTCCGCGGCAAGGGTCCGCCACTGGCCGCGCGCGGTCTCGACCGCCTCGCCGTCGCCGCCGTCGAACAGCAGACAGCAGAGCTCATAGCCCTCCAGCCCCTCGGCCGGCACGCCGTCGCAGAGGAACAGGTAGCCGGCCCCGTTGGCGTTCTCGGCGTCCGGGGTCAGCCAGACCGGCTGCTCGGCGGGGAAGCCGTCCTTG
Source organism: Tistlia sp. (assembly GCF_040905785.1). NCBI lineage: Bacteria > Pseudomonadati > Pseudomonadota > Alphaproteobacteria > Rhodospirillales > Rhodovibrionaceae > Tistlia > Tistlia sp. The sequence continues at coordinate 87,903 of NZ_JBBDQW010000069.1, read as the reverse complement.
GCGGTGCCGTGCGGCAGGAAGCCGCGCTCGTCGCGGCGCCACAGGGCGTCGGCCAGGGCCTCGCAGCGGCGGGCATCGGCGAGGCGCACCAGGGCCCGCTTGCCGCGCTCGAGAGTCTTGAGCAGGAGCTGCGGCAGCGCCGCTTCGAGCGGCGTGCGGGTCAGGTGGTAGAAGCGGACCTCGGTCATCGGGGCCTCCCGGCGCGGGCCCTGCCGCGGCGCACCGGCAGGTCCCGCCCTACCTCTCGTAGTGGTCAGCGACCAGGCGGTCGAGCAGGCGGACGCCGAAGGCGCTGGCGCCCTTGGGCACGGTCGGCTTGTCCTTGTCCGCCCAGGTCACGCCGGCGATGTCGAGGTGCGCCCAGGGGGTACCCTCCTCGATGAAGCGCTGCAGGAACTGGGCCGCGGTGATCGAGCCGCCGTAACGGCTGCCGACGTTCTTCATGTCCGCGATGTCGCTGTCGATCATGCGGTCGTAGGCCTCGCCGAGCGGCATCCGCCAGACCGGCTCGCCGACCGCCTTCCCGGCCGCCGTCAGGGACTCGGACAGGCCGTCGTCGTTAGCGAACAGCCCGGCCTGCTCCTTGCCGAGCGCGACCAGGATGGCGCCGGTCAGGGTCGCAAGGTCGACGATCATGCGCGGCCGGTGGTGGACCTGGGCGTACCAGAGCGCGTCGCACAGCACGAGCCGCCCCTCGGCGTCGGTGTTGATGACCTCGATCGTCTGGCCATTGGCGGAGGTCACCACGTCGCCGGGCCGCTGGGCGTTGCCGTCGGGCATGTTCTCGGCCAGGCCGCAGATGCCGACGACGTCGACCTCGGCCTTGCGCGAGGCCAGGGCGTGCATCAGGCCGAGGACGACGCCGGCGCCGCCCATGTCCCACTTCATGTCCTCCATGCCCGCGGCGGGCTTCATCGAGATGCCGCCGGTGTCGAAACAGACGCCCTTGCCGACGAAGCAGAGCGGCGCCTCGGCCGCGCCGGCCTTGGCCTTGCCCTTCGCCTTGGCGGCCTTCTTCGCCTCGGGCGCCTTGCCGCTGCCGTGCCATTCCATGACCAGCAACTGGGACTCGCGCCGCGAGCCCTGACCGACGCCGAGCAGGGCGCCCATGCCCAGCTTGCGCATCTCCTTCTCGCCGAGCACGGTGATCCGGACCCCGAGCTTCTCGAGCTTGCGGGCCCGCTCGACGAAGCTCTCGGGGTAGAGGACGTTGGCGGGCTCCGAGACCAGGTCGCGGGTCAGGAACACGCCCTCGACGACCGCCGAGAGGCCCTGATAGCGCTTCTCGGCCTTCTTCGGCTCCCTGACGTGGAAGGTCAGCTCGCCGAGGGACAGCTTCTTGTCCTCGGCTTCCTTGGTCTTGTACTTGTCGAAGCGGTAGCTGCGCAGGCGCGCGCCCAGCGCGATCCGGGACGCTATCTCGACGGCCGTGACGGCAGTGCCCTCCAGGGTGTCGACGGCAATGCTGGCGGCCGTCTCGCCGACCCCGTTGAGCTGGCCGACCAGCTTGCCGCCGGCGTTCTCGAGCTCGAGGTCGGTGATCTCCGCCGGCTTGCCCAGCCCGAGCAGCAGCACCCGGGGGCTGTCGATGCCGGCCGGGGCGAGGATCTCCAGCAGCTGGTCCTTCTTGCCGGTGAAGCGGCTGCCGGCGATGGCACGGCCGACGGCGCCGCCGGTGGCCTCGTCGACCGCGGCGGCGGAGGCTGACAGCCGCTTGTCCTCGCCGACCGTCACGACCAGCGTGCCTGAGGTCTTGACGGTCGGGGCGGCGAAGGCGATGCGCATGAGGCTGGCTCCGTTGCTGCTCTGGTGTCTCGGCGGCCGGCTGAGGCTCGCGTGCGATAGAGATAGGGGCAGGACCGCGGCGCCGTCAACGCAGCCGGGGCAGCGCCCGCCGGCGAGCGCCGTGTCGCGCGAACCGCCGGCGGGCCGTTCGCCGAGGCCGGCTTGACGCTGGACGAACCCGACCCCGAGCCGCTATGCCTTCGCCCGAGGCACCGGTTCGAGAACCGACAGGAACGACGACAAGCCATGGCCCAGTGCGCACGTCCGAGCGGCGGAGGCTGACGTGAGCGAACTCGCGCTGCTGCAGATGCGCCGCCTGACCCTCTCGACGACCCTGTCGCTGTACATCTCGCGGCAGTTCTGCATCTGGTTCTTCGGCCTCTTCTTCTCGCTGATCTTCATCATCCTGCTGGTCTCGATCATCGACCTGATCGACCGCCTCTCGGCCCAGAGCGAGACGCCGCTGTCGGTGGTGGTCGAGATGGCGCTCTACCGGCTGCCGTTCTTCGCCCAGGAGATCCTGCCCTTCACGATCCTGGGCGCCGGCATGCTCACCTTCTGGAAGCTGACGCGCACCAACGAGCTGGTCGTGGCGCGCGCCGCAGGCGTTTCCGCCTGGCAGTTCCTGCTTCCCGCGATCGGCGTCTCGCTGATCATCGGCATCGCGGCCGTGGGCCTGCTCAACCCGGTCGCGGCGGTCCTGCTCAAGGAGTTCGACAAGCTCGAGGGTGAGCACATCAAGAACCGAACCTCCCAGCTCTCGGTCTCGCAGAGCGGCCTGTGGCTGCGCCAGCCGGAGGCCGACGGCCAGACCGTGATCCACGCCCAGCGGGCGTCGGAGACCGGGATGGTGCTCAACGAGGTGACCTTCTACCTGTTCCAGGGCGAGGACCAGTTCGTCCAGCGCATCGACGCCCGGAGCGCCCGGCTCGACGAGGGGGCCTGGCGGGTCCGCGACGCCTACGTCTCGCAACCCGGCATGCCGGCGCGCGCCGAGGCCGAGATGGACTTGCCGACGACTCTGACGTCCGAGAAGATCCTCGACAGCTTCTCGCCGCCCGAGACCATCTCCTTCTGGCACCTGCCCGGATTCATCGAGCTGCTCGAGCGCGCCGGCTTCCGGGCGAACCGCCATCTCCTGCAGTTCCACAAGCTGCTCTCGCTGCCCGTGCTGCTGTCGGCCATGGTCCTGCTCTCGGCGAGCTTCTCGCTGCGGCCGCAGCGCAGCGGCAAGGTCGGCATCATCCTGCTGACCGGCGTGGTCACCGGCTTCGTGCTCTACTTCTTGACCAACTTCGTCTTCGCCCTGGGGCTGTCGGGAAAGATCCCAGTGCTGCTGGCGGCCTGGTCCCCAGCCGGCATCTCGTTGATGATCGGCACCAGCCTGCTGCTGCATCTCGAGGACGGCTGACGGAATGGCCGAGGGGCGCTTCCAGGAAACCGGCCGGCTTCGGCGCCGCCTGCTGTCGATGCTGCTCGCCCTGCTGGCCTGCGGCGCCGGCCTGGTCGCGCAGGCGGCACCGGCGGCCGCACAGCTCGGCGACCTGGACAGCGACGAGCCGGCCGCCTTCACCGCGGACGAGGTGAACTACGACGACGTCCTCGGCGTCGTGACCGCGCGCGGCAACGTCGAGATCACCCAGGGCACGCGAATCCTGCTCGCCGACACCGTGACCTACAACCTCAAGACCGAGGTGGTCACGGCCTCCGGCAACGTCTCGCTGCTCGAGCCCGGCGGCGAGGTGGTGTTCGCCGAGTACGCCGAGCTGACGGACGACCTGGCCGAAGGCTTCATCCGCGGCCTGCGCGTGCTGATGATCGACGACAGCCGGATGGTCGGCACCACGGCCGTGCGCACCGAAGCCAACCGCACTTCCGTGCGCAACGCGGTCTTCACGCCCTGCGAGCTGTGCCGCGAGCACCCGGAGCGCGCGCCGCTGTGGCAGCTCAAGGCCGACCGGGTCGTGCACGACAAGGAAGAGCGGATGATCCGCTACAAGAACGCGCGGCTCGAGTTCTTCGGCGTGCCGACCTTCTACACTCCCTACTTCGACCACCCCGATCCGACGGTCGACAAGAAGTCCGGCTTCCTGGGGCCCTCGTTCGGCAACTCGAGCTTCCAGGGCAGCTACGTCGACGTGCCCTACTTCGCGAACTTCGCCTCGAACCACGACATGACGATCACCCCGCGGCTCTCGACCGAGCAGAAGCTGCTGCTCGGCATCGAGCACCGCATCCTGTTCGAGGACGGGCAGATCCTGACCCGCGCGACCGGCACCCGCTCCGACCTGCAGCCGGACCAGGGCGAGCGCCTGACCAACGTGTTCCGCGGCGACATCGACCAGTCCGCGCGCTTCGACATCAACGACTACTTCCGCGCCGGCTGGGACCTCAATCGCTCGACCGACAAGAACTACCGGCGCACCTTCGGCTTCGGCGACGAGAACCGCCTGACCAGCCGCGGCTTCGTCGAGGGCTTCCGCGGCCGCAACTACCTGGGCGCTAACAGCTTCTGGTACCAGACGCAGCGCTCCGGGGAGTCCGACGCCGAGCAGGTGATCGCCCTGCCGACGATCGACGCCAACTACGTCAGCGAGCCGGGGGTGGCGGGCGGCTACTACACCGTCGACGCCAACGTCTGGAACCTGACCCGACTGGAGGGCCGCGACAGCAAGCGCGCCTCGGCGATCACCGCCTGGCACCTGCCCTACACCAGCCCGATGGGCGACGTGTACCGCTTCCGGATCGGCGTTCAGAGCGACATCTACTGGGTCGACGGCCACGACCCGAGCAATCCCGACGACGTCGACCCGGTCGAGGGCGACTCCTTCACGGTCGCCCGCGCCTTTCCGCAGGTCAGCCTCGAGTGGCGCTATCCCTGGATCGGTTCCGTCGGCGAATCGAGCCAGATCATCGAGCCGATCGCCCACGCCGTGCTGGCCCCGAGATTCGGCCAGAACGACGACATCCCGAACGAGGACAGCGTCGACTTCGAGTTCGACGACACCAACATCTTCCGGCCCGACCGCTTCACCGGCCGCGACCTCATCGATACCGGAAGCCGGATCGACTACGGCCTGCAATACACCTTCGTCTCGCCCGGCGGCCTGTTCTCCCAGGCCTTCCTCGGCCAGAGCTGGCGGCCGGTCACCGAGGGCGTCTTCGCACCGGAATCCGGCCTGGCGGACAACTTCTCGGACTACGTCGGCCGCGTCTTCCTGCAGCCGATCCCCGAGTTCGATCTCAGCTACCGCTTCCGTGCCGACAAGGACAGCCTGGATCTGCGGCGCAGCGAGGCGACCCTGACGGCGGGCGTCCCCGCCTTCCGCCTTTCGCTGACCTACCTCTCGGTCGAGGGCAACGAGGACTTTCTCGAGGACGATGATTCGACCGGCTTTCCGGATCGCGAGCAGATCAGGCTCAGCGTAGGCTCGCGGCTCTCGACCTACTGGCGCGGCTCGATCGGCGCGACCCACGATCTCGTCGACGACGAGACGCGCAGTGTCTCCGCCAGTCTCTACTACCAGGACGAATGCGTGCTGCTCGGCTTCAACCACACCACCGAGTTCACCGACAACAGGGAGGTCGGCAACAACTCGCAATTCACCTTCTTCCTGACGCTGAAGCATCTGGGCAACGTCGCCGGCGGCTGAGCACGGCCGTCCGATCGTCGGCGGAGCCCGCGGCCCGCTGCGCCGCCGGCTCTCCTGCGTCGCAATGTCCGCCGCGCCGGCCCGCATTGTCCGGGCGGCGGCGCGCCCCTATGATTGCGTCAGCTCGGCAAAGCCCATAGATCAGGGGCATGTCGCCGAAGCCACCGAAAGCCCAGCCCATGATCGTTCGCCGCCTGCTGCTCTGCCTCCTGCTGCCGACTTTCGCGGCCCTGTCCGCAGGGTCGCTGCCCGGAAGCGCCCAGGGGCAGGAGACGACGATGCGCGCCGCCGCCGTGGTCAACGACGAGATCGTCTCGGCCTTGGACTTGGAGATGCGCCTGCGCATCGCGATGTCCGGTGCCGGCGTCCAGGATGCGCCGGAGGCGCGGCAGCGCCTGCTGCGGCCGGTGATGCGCCAGCTCATCGACGAGCGGCTGCAGATGCAGGAGGCCGAACGCCTCGGCATCTCGGTGCCGGACGAGCAGGTCGAGGAAGCCTTCGAGCGGATCGCCGGCAACAACAACCTGTCGCCCGAGCAGTTCGCCGAGGCCATTCGCGGCGCCGGTATCCTGCCGCAGGCGCTGAAGCAGCAGGTCAGGGCCGCGCTGACCTGGCGGGCGGTGGTCGACCGCCGGATCCGGCCGCGCGTCCAGATCGGCGAGGACGAGGTCACCGACCTGCTGACCCGTCTCAAGGAGGGCGAGGGCCAGCAGGTCGTCCGGGTCGCCGAGATCTTCCTCAGCTTCGACGACGCCGACCAGGAGGCCGAGGTGCGCACGACCAGCGAGCGCCTGGCCGAGCAGATCCGCCAGGGCGCGCCCTTCTCCGAGGTCGCCCGGCAGTTCTCCCAGGCCGCCACCGCCTCGGTCGGCGGCGATCTCGGCTGGCTGCTGCAGAGCGAGCTGCCGCCCGAGGTCGGCGCCAGGGTCGAACAGATGCAGTCGGGCGAGATGGCGGGGCCGATCCGCTCCATCTCCGGCTACTATCTCGTGCTGCTGCGCGACCGGCGCACCGGCACCGGCGGCGGCGGCAGCGAGACCAAGGTGCGCCTGAGCCGCATCGCCGTGCCCCACGCCCCCGGCGAGGAGCAGGCCGCCGTCGCCGAGGCGGCGCGCCTCACCGCCGACATCCAGAGCTGCGCCCAGGCCGACGCCCTGGCCGTCGAGATCGGCGGCCAGACCTCCGACAGCGCCGGCGACCTGCCGCTCGACGCCCTGCCCGAGAGCATCCGTGGGATGGTGCGAACGCTGCCGATCGGCCAGCCGAGCGAGCCGATCGCCGCCAACGGCGCGGCCAACGTGCTGGTCGTCTGCCTGCGCGAGCAGAGCGACGGCATGGGCCGCGACCAGATCGCCGAGCGGATGAGTCGAGAGAAAGTCGAACTGGAAGCCCAGCGCTACCTGCGCGACCTGCGGCGCGCGGCGAACATCGACATCCGCGTGTGATGGCGGCGCCCGCGGCGCCCCGCCCCGCCTCCGCGCCGCCCCTGCCGCTCGCCCTGACGATGGGAGAGCCGGCCGGTATCGGCGGCGAGATCGCCCTCGCCGCCTGGAGCCGCCGGACCGAGCAGCGCCTGGCGCCCTTCTTCCTGCTCGACGACCCGCGGCGCCTCGCCGCCCTGGCCGCGCGGCTCGGCTGGGCGGTGCCCATCGAGACGCTGGACGCCCCGGAGCAGGCCGCCGGCGCCTTCGGCCGCGCGCTGCCGGTGCTGCCGCTCGGCATGGCGGTCGAGGCCGAGGCCGGCCGGCCGAGCAGCGCCACGGCCGCGGCCGTCATCGAATCGATCCGCCGCGCCGTCGAGCTGGTCTCGAGCGGCCGCGCCGGCGCCCTGGTCACCAACCCGATCCAGAAGGCCGCACTCTACCGGGCCGGCTTCCCGCACCCCGGCCACACGGAGTTCCTGGCCGAGCTGGCGGGCGGCGGCGCCGTGCCGGTCATGATGCTGGCCTGCCCGCAGCTGCGGGTCGTGCCGGTGACCGTGCACCTCTCGCTGAGGCGGGCGATCGAGAGCCTCTCGGTCGCGGCCATCGTGCGGGCGGGGCGGATCGTCGCCGCGGCGCTGGCCCGCGACTTCGCGATCCCGCGGCCCCGGCTCGCGGTCGCCGGCCTCAATCCCCACGCCGGCGAGGGCGGGGCCCTGGGCGCCGAGGACCTCGAGATCGTCGGGCCGGCGGTCGAGCGGCTGCAAGCCGAAGGCATCGTCGCGGTCGGCCCCCTGCCGGCCGACACCCTGTTCCACGCGGCGGCCCGGCGGCGCTACGACGTGGCGCTCTGCATGTATCACGACCAGGCCCTGATCCCCGTCAAGACCCTGGACTTCGAGGGCGCGGTCAACGTCACGCTCGGCCTGCCCTTCGTCCGCACTTCGCCCGACCACGGCACCGCGCTCGACATCGCCGGCAGAGGAACGGCCAGCCCGTCGAGCCTGGTCGCGGCCCTGCGGCTCGCCGGCGAGATGGCCCGGGCCCGACTCGAGGCAGGGGCCGAGAAGCCGGCCGTGGTCGGCAGCGCCCTTGCCTGAGGCCTCCGAAGCCTCGCTGCGCGCGCTTGCCGCGCTGCCGCCCCTGCGCGAGGTGATCGCGCGACATGCCCTGGGCGCGCGCAAGGCGCTCGGCCAGCACTTCCTGCTCGACCTCAACGTCACCGGCCGGATCGCGCGCAGCGCCGGCCCGCTCGGCCAAGGCACCACGATCGAGATCGGGCCCGGCCCCGGCGGCCTGACCCGCGCGCTGCTGCTGGCCGGTGCCGAGCGGGTCGTGGCGATCGAGCGCGACGAGCGCTGCCTGGCGGCGCTGACGGAGATCGCCGCCGCCAGCGGCGGGCGGCTCGAGCTGCTGCAGGCCGACGCCCTGACCGTCGCCGCCGAGACCCTGGGCGAAGCGCCGCGCCGGATCGTCGCCAACCTGCCATACAACGTCGCGACACCCCTGCTGCTCGGCTGGCTCGCGGCCCTGGCGCGCGACCCGCAGGCCTTCGAATCGCTGACCCTGATGTTCCAGAAGGAGGTCGCCGAGCGCCTCGCCGCGGTGCCGCGCAGCAAGGCCTATGGCCGGCTCTCGGTGATGACCCAGTGGCTCTGCACCGTGGACGCGCTGTTCGACCTGCCGGCCCAGGCCTTCACGCCGCCGCCCAAGGTGACCTCCAGCGTCGTCCGGCTGACGCCGCGTGCGGTGCCGCTGGCGCCGGCCCAGGCCGCCGTCCTTGAGCGGGTCACGGCCGCCGCCTTCGGCCAGCGCCGCAAGATGCTGCGCCAGTCCTTGAAGAGCCTGGGCCTGAACGTTCCCGGCGGCGACCCGCGCCCGCTGCTCGCCGCCTGCGGCATCGCGGAGACGGCCCGGGCCGAGGAGCTGCCGGTCGAGGCCTTCTGCGCCCTGGCCGAAGCGGTGCGGACCCTCGACTGAGGCGCCTCAGCCGAGGCCTCTCAGGCGCTTGACGAAGGAGTCGAGGCCGAGGCGGCGGCCGCGCCTCAGGCGCTCCGCGCGCAGGATCGAGCGGACGTCGGCGACCGCCTGGTCCATCTGCTCGTTGACCACGATGTAGTCGTACTCGGCCCAGTGGCTCATTTCCTCGGCGGCCTCGGCCATGCGCCGGCGCACCACTTCCTCGCTGTCCTGGGCGCGGGTATGCAGGCGCCGCTCCAGCTCCTCGACCGAGGGCGGCAGGATGAAGACCCGCACCAGATCCTGGGCCATGGAGTCGGCCAGCTGCTGCGTGCCCTGCCAGTCGATGTCGAACAGCACGTCGCGGCCCTCGGCGAGCGCCTCCTCGACCGGCCGGCGCGGCGTGCCGTAGCGGTGGCCGAAGACGCGGGCGTGCTCGAGCAGCGCGTCGGAGTCGACCATCTCCAGGAAGCGCGCCTCCTCGACGAAATGGTAGTCGACGCCGTCGCGCTCGCCCGGGCGCTTCTGGCGCGTGGTCGCCGAGACCGAGAGCCGGATGCCGGGGTCCTGCGCCAGGATCGAGCGCGAGATCGTCGTCTTGCCGGCGCCCGAGGGCGACGACAGCACGAGCATCAGCCCGCGCCGCCGGATTTCCGAGCCGACCCTGCTCGCCGCCATGGCTCTCGTCATTCCAGGTTCTGGACCTGCTCCTTCAGGCGATCGATCGTCGCCTTCAGGTGGAGGCCGAGGCGGGTCAGCTCGGGGTCGCCGGACTTGGAGCAGAGCGTGTTGGCCTCGCGGCTGAACTCCTGGCAGAGGAAGTCGAGGCGCCGGCCGACGCCCTGGCCCTCGGCCAGCAGCGCGCGCGCCGCCTCGACGTGGCCCTCCAGGCGGTCGAGCTCCTCGCGCACGTCGGCCTTGGTGGCGAGCAGCGCCGCCTCCTGGGCCAGGCGCTCCTCGGACAGGGCGGGGCTCGCCTGGAGCAGCGACTCGACCTGCTCGCGTAGGCGCCGGCGCAGCGCTTCCGGCTGGGCGGCGGCCAGGGCGCGGGCCCGGGCGACCAGCGCCTCGACCTCGGCGAGATGGCCGTCCAGCACCGCCCCGAGGCGCGCGCCCTCCGCGTCGCGATCGGCGATCAGCTGCTCGAGCGCCTGCTCGAAGTCGGCCAGGGCGGCGGCCAGGCGCGCCTCCCGCGTCTCGGGATCGTCGGCCTCCTCCGCCACCTCGACGACGCCGCGCAGGCCCAGGATGGTCTCGAACCCCGGCGCCGGCAGCTTCATCGAGCGGGCCAGCTCGGCGGTCTGGCGGTAGAGCTCGGCGAAGGCCTCGGCGTCGATGCGCGGGCGTGCCCGCGACTGGGCGGCGACGTACTGGAAGCCGACCTGGAGGTTGCCGCGCTTGAGCCGCGCCGCGGTGCGCTGGCGCAGCGGCTGCTCCAGGCTGTCCCAGCCCGAGGGCAGCCGGCAGCGCAGGTCGAGCCCCTTGCCGTTGACGCTCTTCAGCTCCCAGGTCCAGCTTAGCTGGCCGTCGCCGCCGTCGACGCGCGCGAATCCGGTCATCGAGGAAAGCGGCGCGGCCATGGTGACGGGTTCTTTCGGCGGCTCGACGGGAGGGAGCGGCACTCTATCGGCTGTCCCCCTGGCGAACAAGGCGCTGCGGCGGCGGGTTGCGGCGTGGTGCTTCCGTAGGCCGATTGCAGTTGCGGGGCCGTGCGGGCCGCCGCTATGACCGGCAGCGCGAGCGGGGAGCGGCCATGGCCTACGACTACCTCAAGGACGGCGCGGCCATCTACGCGCGCTCCTTCGCGATCATCCGCGAGGAAGCCGACCTCTCGCGCTTCGACGCCGAGACGGCCACGGTGGTCGTGCGCATGATCCACGCCTGCGGCATGACCGACCTGCCCGCGGAGGTCGCCTGCTCGCCCGACTTCGCCGCGAGAGGGCGCGCCGCGCTGCTGGCCGGCGCGCCGGTGCTCTGCGACGCCCGCATGGTCGCGGAGGGCGTCACCCGCAGCCGCCTGCCGCGCGGCAACCGGGTGCTCTGCACCCTGGCCGAGCCTTCGGTGCCGGCGCTGGCGCAGCACCTCGGCACGACCCGCACGGCGGCGGCGCTGGAGCTCTGGCGGCCGGACCTGGAGGGCGCGCTGGTCGCGATCGGCAACGCGCCGACCGCTCTCTTTCGCCTGCTCGAGCTGCTCGACGCCGGCTGGCCGCGGCCGGCCGCCATCCTCGGCCTGCCGGTCGGCTTCGTCGGCGCCGCGGAAAGCAAGGCGGCGCTGGCCGCCGACAGCCGCGGCGTGCCCTTCCTGACCCTGCGCGGCCGGCGCGGCGGCAGCGCCATGGCCGCGGCGGCCGTCAACGCCCTCGCCGGCGAGGCCGAGTAGCCCGCGTTCCCGGTGGGTTCGCGCCGGGTGCGGCCCGGTCGGCCGGTCGCGTTCTCGTGATGAGGCGCCGTTCCGGCGCGACACCATATCCCTCTCAAGACGGCGACAAGGACCTCTCCCCCGGGGCCGAAAGCCGTCCAGGGCCGGCGCTTCTGTCCCCCCAAAGGTGCCGGCTCGCTCCTTACCTCTTCTCTGTCCCCGGGGGTGGCGCGGGTCCCTCCGCGCCACCCCCACTTTTTTGCGCGACGCCTGCGCTCCTTGCCTTCGCCCGGTCGAGCGGGCGAGGCTGGCGCCATGTCCGCACGCTTCCCCAACCCGCGCCACGTCCTGATCACCGGCGCCTCGAGCGGTCTCGGCGCCGCGCTGGCCCGCGACTACGCCGAGCCCGGCCGGCGGCTCGCGCTCAGCGGGCGCAATGCCGAGCGGCTCGCCGCCGTCGCCGCCGCCTGCCGCGAGCGCGGCGCCGAGGTGCTCGCCGAGCCGCTCGACGTCACCGACCGGCCCGCCCTGCACGCCTGGATCGCCGCCGCCGAGGCGCGCCACCCGCTCGACCTCGTGCTCGCCAACGCCGGCACCTCGGCCGGCACCGGCAGGACCGGCTTCGAGAGCGCCGAGCAGACCCGGCGCATCCTGGCGACCAACATCGACGGCCTGGTCGAGACCGTGATGCCGGCGCTCGAGGCGATGCGCGGGCGCCGCCACGGCCAGCTCGGCCTGGTCTCCTCGGTCGCCGGCTACCGCGGCTTCCCCGGCGCGCCGGCCTACTGCGCCTCCAAGGCCTTCGTGAAGGTCTGGGGCGAGGCGCTGCGCGGCCAGCTGCAGCGCGACGGCATCGGCGTCTCGACGATCTGCCCGGGCTACGTCGCCACACCCATGACCGCCGTCAACCGCTTCCCCATGCCCTTCCTGATGAGCCCCGAGAAGGCCGCGCGGATCATCCGCCGCGGCCTAGCGCGCGACCGTGCCCGCATCGCCTTTCCCTGGCCGACCGCCTTCGGCGCCTGGCTCGCCGGCACCCTGCCGCCGGCCTGGACCGACCCGCTCCTGAGCCGGCTGCCGGCGAAGGAATAGGAGAGCCCGCCTATCGCCCCTTCTGCTGCCGCCAGGCGGCGAAGTCGGCCTTCGTGCGGTCCTGGGTCGCCGGGTAGAGGCCGACGATCGAGCGGCCGGCCAGCACCTGCTCGGTGACGAAGTCCTCGAAGACGGTCATCTCGACCGCCTCCTCGGCGAGCTCGTCGGCAAGGTGCGCGGGCAGCACGACCACGCCCTCGTCGTCGCCGACCAGGATGTCGCCGGGAAAGACCGCGACGCCGGCGCAGGCGATCGGCAGGTCGAGGTCGACGGCCTCGTGCAGGGTCAGGTTGGTCGGCGCGGAGGGCCGCTGGTGATAGGCCGGGATCGCCAGGGCCCCGATCTCCGGCGAATCGCGGAAGCCGCCGTCGGTGACGACCCCGGCGACGCCGCGCACCATCAGGCGCGAGACCAGGATCGAGCCGGCCGAGGCGGCGCGCGCGTCCCGACGGCTGTCGATGACCAGGATCGCGCCCTCCGGGCAGCGCTCGATGGCGACGCGCTGGGGGTGAGCGGGGTCCTGGAAGACACTCAGCGGGTTGCGGTCCTCGCGCGCCGGGATGTAGCGCAGGGTGAAGGCCGGGCCGACCATGTTGCGGCCCTTGGGCGCGACCGGCCGGACGTCCTGGAGGAACTGGTTGCGCAGGCCGCGCTTGTAGAGCGCCGTCGTCAGGGTCGCCGTCGAGACGCCGGCCAGGCGGTCGCGCGTCTCCGGCTTCAGGGGATGGTCGCTCAAGGCCTCTTCTCCCGCTCAGAAGATGTCGGGCTCGGCCGCCGAGGCGCCGAAGCCGGTTTCCAGGAAATCGAAGTCGCAGCCCTGGTCGGCCTGCCGGATGTGGCGGGCAAAGAGCCAGTTGTAGCCGCGCCCGACGGTCTCGACCGGCGGTTTCCAGGCGGCGCGCCGTCGCTCCAGCTCCTCCGGCTCGACCAGCATGTCGAGCGAGCGCGCGGCGACGTCGACGCGGATCCGGTCGCCGGTCCTGAGCAGCGCCAGCGGGCCGCCGATGTAGGCCTCCGGCGCGATGTGCAGCACGCAGGCGCCGTAGCTGGTGCCGCTCATGCGCGCGTCGGAGAGGCGCAGCATGTCGCGCACGCCCTGCTTCACCAGCTTCCTGGGGATCGGCAGCATGCCCCATTCCGGCATGCCCGGCCCGCCCTGCGGCCCGGCGTTGCGGAGCACCAGGACGTCGTCGGCGGTGACGTCGAGGGCCTCGTCCTCGACCGCCGCCTTCATCTCGGGATAGCTGTCGAAGACCAGGGCCCGGCCCTCGTGGCGGCGCAGGTGCGGCGCGCAGGCCGAGGGCTTCATGACGCAGCCGTCGGGCGCCAGGTTGCCGCGCAGCACGGCGAGCGAGCCCTCCTCGTAGATCGGGTCGTCGAGGCCGCGGATGACGTCGGCGTCGTAGACCTCGGCGCCGGCGATCTCCTCGCCCAGGGTGCGGCCGGAGACGGTCAGGGCATCGAGCTGGAGGCGCTCTGCGAGCTTGGCCATCAGGGCACGCAGGCCGCCGGCGTAGTAGAAGTCCTCCATCAGGTAGGTGCTGCCCGACGGCCGGATGTTGGCGATCACCGGCGTCGTCCGGCCGGCCGCGTCGAGCGCGTCGAGGCCGAACTCCAGGCCGGCGCGCCGCGCCAGCGCGATCAGGTGGATGACGGCGTTGGTCGAGCAGCCGGTCGCCATGGCGACGGTCACGGCGTTGTGCAGGGCGCGGGCGTCGAAGATGCGGTCGGGGGTCAGGTCCTCCCAGACCAGCTCGACGGCGCGGCGGCCGACCGACGCGGCCATGCGGATGTGGTTGGCGTCGGCCGCCGGAATCGAGCTCGCGCCGGACAGGGTCAGGCCGAGCGCCTCGGCGATGGCGGTCATGGTGCTGGCCGTGCCCATGGTCATGCAGTGGCCGTAGGAGCGCGCGATGCCGCCCTCCACGCCCTGCCATTCCTCGGCCGAGATCTTGCCGGCGCGCCGCTCGTCCCAGTACTTCCAGGCGTCGGAGCCGCTGCCCAGGGCCTGGCCGCGGTAGTTGCCGCGCAGCATCGGCCCGGCCGGCAGGAAGATCATCGGCAGGCCGGCCGAGAGCGCGCCCATGATCAGGCCGGGGGTGGTCTTGTCGCAACCGCCCATCAGCACGGCGCCGTCGACCGGGTGGGAGCGCAGCAGCTCCTCGGTCTCCATCGCCAGCATGTTGCGGTAGAGCATGGTCGTCGGCTTGACGAAGCTCTCGGAGAGCGACAGCGCCGGCAGCTCGAGCGGGAAGCCGCCGGCCTGCAGGATGCCGCGCCGGACGTCCTCGGCGCGCTGGCGGAAATGGGCGTGGCAGGGCTGGGCGTCGGACCAGGTGTTGACGATGGCGATGACCGGCTTGCCGACCCAGTCCTCGGGGCCGTAGCCCATCTGCATGGCGCGCGACCGGTGGCCGGAGGAGCGCAGGTCGTCGGGCGCGAACCAGCGCGCGCTTCTCAGCTGGTCGGGGGATTTGCGCTTGGGCTCAGCGGTCATGTCCTGCTCATCGCCGGGGTGCTCGCCACAGTGGACAGAGTCTGATCGATTAATATATTAGTCTTTTTCAGGCAAGGACCTTGTCGCCTGCGGCGACCGAGCGCGCGAGAGTCATGGCGGGCATCCAGGACGAGGAGCCAGGCGAACCCGGCGGCGAACCCGGCGGAAGCGACGCCGAGGGGCGCGACTCGGGCGGGCGCGACGCAGGCGGTCCCAAGCGCTGGGCCTTCGCCCGCCGCCTGCCCCTCGCCGAGCAGATCTACGCCGACCTGCGCGAGCGCATCGTCTCGCTGGAGCTGCCGCCGAACCAGAGCCTGTCGCGGGGCGAGCTGTCGGACCACTACGGCATCAGCCAGACGCCGCTGCGCGACGCCCTGCTCAAGCTCGAGCGCGAGGGGCTGGTCGAGATCTATCCGCAGTCGCGCACCCTGGTCACCCGCATCGATACCCGGGTCGTGCGCGAGACCCAGTTCCTGCGCGCCGCCGTCGAGGTCGAGATCGCCGCCCTGCTCGCCGCCGCGCCGGACAAGGCGATCCTGGCGCCGGCCCGCGCGGCGCTCGAGCGGCAGATCGAGATCGCCCGCGGCCAGGGCGACTTCGAGTCCTTCATCCGGTTCGACAAGGAATTCCATCGTCAGCTCTTCGTCGCGGCGGACAAGCCCGGCCTGCACGACCTGATCGACGAGCGCAGCGGGCAGCTCGACCGGGTCAGGCGCTTCCACCTGCATCTGCCGAACGAGGGCAAGATGCAACAGGTGCTGGCCGACCACCGGGAGATTCTCGAGGCGCTCCTCGCCTCCCGGGTCGAGCAGGCCCACCTCGCGATGCGCGGCCACCTCTCCGGCACGCTGCAGCGGCTCGACGACCTCAAGGTGGAGTACCCCGACTACTTCGCCTGAGCCGGCTACTGTGCTCGCGCATAGCGGAACAGGCTTCACGCCCCTCGACAGGCTCGGGACGAAGCAACTGTGGGAGCGGGCCGAATCGGCTGCCGCGCCGAAGGCGCACCGAAGATCGCTTCGTCCCGAGCCTGTCGAGGGGCGTGAAGGCGCTGTCCCGAGCGGTGCGTCAGCGTCGGCCGGCGCCCGAGCAGCCCGAACGCCAAGGCGCCAGCACGACGATCGGAAAGATGAGCAAAATGGGGTGGATCGCCCCGAAGGCGGCGTCGGCGCCCGGTCGCTACCGGCTGGCGTCGCGCTTGACCCGTCGCCAGTTGGCGACGTTGCGGTTGTGCTCGGCGAGGCTGCTCGCGAAGGCATGGCCGCCGCTGCCGTCGGCGACGAAGTAGAGGAAGCCGCTGTCGGCCGGGTCGAGCACGGCGGCCAGGGCGCTGCGGCCGGGGTTGGCGATCGGCCCCGGCGGCAGCCCCTTCTGGCGGTAGGTGTTGTAGGGGCTCTCGAACAGCCAGTCGGCGCGGGTCAGCTCGCGGCCGAGCGGCGCGCGCCCCTCGGTCAGGGCGTAGCTCACCGTCGGATCCGACTGCAGCGGCATGCCCTTGCGCAGGCGATTGACGAAGACGCTGGCAACCAGCGGCCGCTCCTCGGCGACCCCGGTCTCCTTCTCGACGATGGAGGCCAGCACGACCGCCTCCTGGGGCGTCTCGATCGGCAGGTCCTCGGCGCGCTGGCGCCAGAGCTCCTCGAGCGCCTTCTCGAAGTCGGCCTGCATGCGCTGCAGGAGGCCCTGGCGGCTCTCGCCCCAGCTGTAGTGATAGGTCTCCGGCAGCAGGCTGCCTTCCGGCGGAACCTCGGCCAGCTCGCCGGTCAGGCCCTCCGCCTCGCCCAGCAGGGCGACGACCTCGACCGAGGTCAGGCCCTCGGGCACGGTCAGGCGGCGCACCACGGTCTTGCCCGACTCGAGGAGATCGAGCGTCTCCTTCAGCGAGATGCCGGGGGTGAAGGCGTACTCGCCGGCCTTCAGGCGCCGGGCCTGCTCGGTCGCCCTGGCGGCGATGCGGAAGTGATCGGCGTCGGCGATGACGCCGGCGGCCTCGAGCTCGCGCGAGATGGCCTCGAGGCCGCTGCCCTGGCGGATCACCACGCGGGTCTCCTGGGCCAGTGGCCCGGGCTCCCGGTAGCGCTCCAGGGCCCACTGGTAGCCGAGGTAGAGGCCCGCGCCGGTCAGCGCGATCAGCACCAGAAGGGTGGTCAGCAGCCGGCGCACGGCGAGCCCCGGCCGACTAGTCGACGGCGGCCAGCACCAGGCTGGCGTTGGTGCCGCCGAAGCCGAAGGAGTTGGACAGCGCGCGGCGGACCTTGCGCTCCTTGGCCTGGTGCGGGACCAGGTCGACGCCCTCGGCGCCGGCACAGGGGTCGTCGAGGTTGAGCGTCGGCGGCACCACCGAATCGCGGATCGCCAGGATGCAGAAGATCGCCTCGACGGCGCCGGCGGCACCCAGCAGGTGGCCGATCGCGGACTTCGTCGAGGACATCGACAGGCCCGAGACGTCGTCGCCGAACAGGCGGCGCACCGCGCCCAGCTCGATCTCGTCGCCGACCGGCGTCGAGGTGCCGTGGGCGTTGATGTAATCGATCCCCCCGGGCTCGAGCCCGGCGCGCTTGAGCGCCGCGCGCATGGCGCGGAAGCCGCCGCTGCCGTCCAGGGGCGGCGCGGTGATGTGGTAGGCGTCGCCGGACAGGCCGTAGCCGACAATCTCGGCATAGATCGTCGCGCCGCGCTTCTTGGCGTGCTCGTACTCCTCGAGCACGACGGCGCCGGCGCCCTCGCCCATGACGAAGCCGTCACGGCCGCGGTCCCAGGGGCGCGAGGCCTTGTCGGGCCTGTCGTTGTAGGCGGTCGAGAGCGCGCGCGAAGCGGCGAAGCCGGCGATGCCGATGCGGCCGACCGCGGCCTCGGCGCCGCCGGCGACCATCACGTCGGCGTCGTCCCACTGGATCAGGCGGGCTGCGTCGCCGATCGCGTGGGTTCCGGTCGAGCAGGCCGTCACGACGGCGTGGTTCGGGCCGCGGAAGCCGTAGCGGATCGAGACCTGGCCGGCCAGCAGGTTGATCAGGGCCGCCGGAATGAAGAAGGGCGAGAGCCGCCGGGGGCCGCGCTCGTGGACGGTCACCGCGCCCTCGCAGATCGTCTCGAGGCCGCCGATGCCCGAGCCCATCAGCACGCCGGTGCGCTCCAGCCCCTCCTCGTCCTGCGGCGTCCAGCCGGCGTCCTCGATCGCCTGCTGCGCCGCCGCCATGCCGTAGACGATGAAGCGGTCGACCTTGCGCTGGTCCTTGATCGAGACCCAGTCGTCGGCGTTGAAGCCGCCTTCCGAGGTCTCGCCCTGGGGCGGCTGGCCGGCGATCTTCGAGGCCAGGTCCGAGACGTCGAAGTTCTGGATCGCCCGGATGCCCGACTCGCCCGCGAGCAGGCGCTGCCAAGTCTGCTCGACTCCCGTTGCAAGCGGCGTAACGAGTCCGAGGCCGGTGATGACGACACGTCTCATGTCAGCAAGGCCTCCGAGGCCGGGCTGCCGCCCGGGCGCCTCAGGACGCGTCCTGAATGAAGTCGATGGCGTCCTTCACCGTGGTGATCTTCTCCGCGACGTCGTCCGGGATCTCGCAGCCGAACTCCTCCTCGAAGGCCATCACCAGCTCGACGGTGTCCAGGCTGTCGGCGCCCAGGTCGTCGATGAACTTGGCGTCGTCGGTGACCTTGGCTTCGTCGACGCCGAGGTGCTCCACCACGATCTTCTTAACGCGCTCCGCGACATCGCTCATGGTCGTTCGATCCTTCGCACTCGTTTCTTGAAAGGCAAACCGGTTCTCGCTGCGACCGGCCGGGAGCGTCCATGCGCCTCGGGCCGAGAGGTCCGGCGGGCCGGGCCGTCGAAAGGCGCCGCCTCATATCATAGGTCTGTCACCTTGCCAACGCCACCTGCCCCGCCAGCCGGGTTTCCGGCCTGCACGGCGCGGATCCGCGCTACACCATGACCATTCCGCCGTTTACGTGCAAGGTCTGGCCGGTCACGTAGGCCGCTTCGTGGGCGGCCAGATAAACGCAGGCAGCCGCCACGTCGTCGGGCGTGCCGAGGCGGCCCGCCGGCACCGCCGCCAGCAGCTTCTCGTGCTGCTTTTCGTCCAGCGCGTCGGTCATCGGCGTCTCGATGAAGCCCGGCGCCACGCAGTTGACGGTGATGCCGCGCGAGGCGACCTCGGCGGCCAGCGACTTCGACATGCCGATCATGCCGGCCTTGGAGGCGGCGTAGTTGGCCTGCCCCGGGTTGCCGGTGACGCCGACGATCGAGGTGATGCCGATGATCCGGCCCCAGCGCCGCTTCATCATGCCCTTGAGCGCGGCCCGGGACAGCCGGAAGGCCGCGGTCAGGTTGATCGCCAGGACCTCGTCCCACTGCTCGTCCTTCATCCTGAGCGCCAGGGTGTCGCGGGTCAGGCCGGCATTGTTGATCAGGATATCGAGGCTGCCGAAGGCTTCCTCGACCTGCCCGGGCAGCGCCGCCGTCGCCTCGGCGTCGGCCAGGCTGCAGGGCAGCACGGCGGTGCGCCCGTCGAGCGTGGCGGCGACCGCCTCAAGGGCGTCCTGGCGCGTGCCCGAGAGGGCGACCGAGGCGCCCTGGACATGGAGGGCCCGGGCGATCGCCCCGCCGATGCCGCCCGAGGCGCCGGTGATGAGGGCGGTCTTGCCGGATAGATCGAACATCATGGCTGCTCCCGTTGGCAGGATGAAAGAGGCCTTCACTCGGCCCTAAGGAAGGACTCGACTTCCGCGGGCTGGCCGATCGCCACCGCCGAGAGCTCGCGGTCGATGCGCCGCGCGAGGCCCGTCAGCACCTTGCCGGCACCGAGCTCGACGAGCTGCTCGACGCCGAGCGCGCGCATCGCCGCGACGCTCTCGCGCCAGCGCACGAGCCCGGTGACCTGCTCGACCAGCAGCCGCCGGATCGCCGCGGGATCGCTCTGCGGCGAGGCGGTGACGTTGCTGATCAGTGGCGCCGCCGGCGGCGCCAGGGTGACCTCGCCCAGCGCCTCGGCCATCTCGTCAGCGGCCGGCTGCATCAGCGCGCAGTGGAAGGGCGCGGAGACCGGCAGGATGATCGAGCGCCGCGCGCCCTGCTCGGCGGCCAGGGCGACGGCGCGGTCGACCGCGTCCTTGTGGCCCGAGACCACGACCTGGCCGGGGGCGTTGTCGTTGGCGGGCGCGCAGACCTCCTCGAGGCCGGTCTCGGGATCGGTCCGGGCCGCCTCGGCGATCGCGCGCACCGCCTCGAGCTCCAGGCCGAGCAGTGCCGCCATGGCGCCGGTGCCGACCGGCACCGCGCGCTGCATCGCCAGGCCGCGGCGCTTGAGCAGCCGGGCGGTGTCGTCCAGGCCCAGGCAGCGGGCGGCGCAGAGCGCGGAGTATTCGCCCAGGGAGTGGCCGGCGACGAAGCTCGCGCGCTCGGCGAGCTCGAAGCCGCCCTCCTGCTCCAGCACGCGGACCACGGCGAGGCTGACCGCCATCAGGGCGGGCTGGGCGTTCTCGGTCAGGGTCAGGTCGCGCTCGTCGCCCTCGAACATGAGCCGCGAGAGCTTCTGCGACAGGGCGTCGTCGACCTCCTCGAAGACCAGGCGCGCGGTCGGGAAGGCCTCGGCCAGCTCGCGGCCCATGCCGACGGCCTGGCTGCCCTGGCCGGGAAACACGAAGGCCCGCATCTGGCTCGCTCCTCCCTGGATGGTGTCTTGTCGGCGCCGAAGGGGTCGCGCGCGAAAGCACGGTCGCCTCCGGCCGTGGCCGGGGCGGCGTCAGGCATAGCAGGGTGCGACCGGCTGTCAAGAAACCGACACGGGCCGAGTGGCTCGCACACACCCCGCGCGCTTGGAGCTAAGGTGCCTGGACTCCGCTTGCATCGTCCGCGCCCGCGTGTATAGTCCCGCGCCTTGGCTGCCGGGCGCTGCTCGGCGGCCTCTCCTTGCCGTACCCCGCAGAACGAGACAGTCCGACGGGTGCGGCTGAGGGCCGACCGGCCTCGAGTTTCCGCCGACCAGCGGAACCGGGCTCCGGCCCGCCAACCCGAAGGGAGCCACAGGCCTATGGCCTACTACGAGAGCATCTGGATTGCCCGTCAGGACATCTCGACCCAGCAGGTCGAGGAGCTTGCCGCGCAGCTCGGCCAGATCCTGACCGAGCGCGGCGGCGAGATCGCCAGCCAGGAATACTGGGGCCTGAAGAACCTGTCCTACCGGATCAAGAAGAACCGGAAGGGCCATTACGTCCTGTTCAACCTCAATGCGCCGGCCGACGCCGTGCAGGAGTACGAGCGCGTGATGCGCCTCAACGAGGACGTCATGCGCTACCTGACGGTGCGGGTGCCCGAGCTGTCGAGCGAGCCCTCGGCCATGCTGCGCGATCGGGGCGAGCGCGACCGCGGCGGCCGCGGCGGCCGCGGCGGCGGGCGCTACGGCGACCGCGATCGCGGCGACCGGCCCGGTGGCGACCGGCCGGGTGGCGATCGGGGCGGCGATCGCCCGGGCGGAGACCGCGGCGAGCGCCGCGAGCGTCGGGAAGGAGATGAGCGATGAGCGTCGAGATCGTCAGCCGCGGCGGCACGCCGCGCCGCCCGTTCTTCCGTCGCCGGAAGTCCTGCCCCTTCTCCGGCCCGAACGCGCCGAAGATCGACTTCAAGGACATCCGGCTGCTGCAGCGCTTCGTCTCGGAGCGCGGCAAGATCGTGCCGAGCCGCATCACCGCGGTGTCCGCCAAGAAGCAGCGTGAGCTGGCCCGCGCGATCAAGCGCGCCCGCTTCCTCGCCCTGCTGCCCTACACGATGAACTGAGCGGAGAGGACAGGACCATGGCTGTCGAAGTCATTCTGCTCGAGCGCATCGAGAACCTGGGCCAGATGGGCGACGTCGTAAAGGTGCGCCCGGGCTTCGCGCGCAACTTCCTGCTGCCCCAGCAGAAGGCCCTGCGCGCCAACAAGGCGAATCGGGAGCTGTTCGAGCAGCAGCGCACCCAGCTCGAGGCCGAGAACCTGACGCGTCGCGCGGAGGCCGAGAAGGTCGCCGGCAAGGTCGACGACCTGCAGGTCTCGGTGATCCGCCAGGCCGGCGACAACGGCCAGCTCTACGGCTCGGTCACCGCCCGCGACATCGCCGACGCGGTGACGGTCGAGGGCGCCACGATCGAGCGGAACCAGGTCGTGCTCGACCGGCCGATCAAGCTGCTCGGCCTGCACCCTGTGCGGGTCCGGCTGCACCCGGAGGTCTCGGTGACCGTCACGGTCAACGTCGCGCGCTCCCAGGCGGAAGCCGAGCTGCAGGCCAAGGCCGGCCGCTTCGTCTCCGTCGACGAGCAGCAGGCCGCCGAGGAAGCCGCCGAGGCAGAGGTCGAGGCCGCCGCCGAGGAGGCCGCGGACGCGGCCGCCGAGCAGACCGAGTTCGCCGGGGCTGCCGAAGCCGGCGAGGAAGAGCAGCCCGCCTGAACCCCCGCTCCTCGCAGGGGCGGCATCCACGACGAACGGCGGCCCGGTCTACCGGCCGCCGTTCGCGTTTCTGCGCCCACTGGCTGGCGAATGCCGGCGCGGCGCTGGCCGTAAAGCCAGTCGCCCCTGGGCGGCCCGCCTGTCGGATGATTTTACAGAGGGGCGCTGCGCTCGCGCTGCGACGGGGGCCACGCCCCCCGAACTGCCTCGGAATCGCTCGGTGGCATGGGACCTGCGTGCAGCTGTCCAGCCGCCGGGGCAACGGCGGCTCATCCAGAGGGAGGCAGCAAGAATGATCTTTCGTACCTTGGCGGCCGGCTTCGGCGCCGCCGTCGCACTTTCCACCCTGGCCGCAGCCCCGGCTTTTGCCGGCTTCACGAGCTACGAGATCCGCGGCACCCCGGTCGTCAACGTCACTGGGGCGACGACCGAGTTCATCATCGACGACGCCGGCGACAAGGCTGCGCTCGGCTCGAACGACATCAACGGCACGACCCTCGGCAGCCTCCAGAGCGTCGGCATCGACCGCCTGGACGATCCCACTCGATTCGCCGCCGGATCCGGCCCTGCCACCGCGCCCTATCTCAACTTCTGGATCACCGACGGGCTCGGCAACTTCGCCGTGGCCGCGAACGAGCCGTCGAACCCGGCCTTCCAGCCGCTCTACAACAACGGCTACGACCTCTCCTTCGCGGACATCAGCGACAAGGTCGCCAAGATCTACGAGAACAGCGACATGTCGTGGCTGCCGAACAACGGGCTCGGCCTGACCTTCGCCGACCTGGCCTCCTTCACGGTTTTGGCGCCCTCGGCCGCCGAGCTGTCCGTGGGCTGGGCCGGCCTGGGCAGCGGCGCGCCGCGCGACGCCGCCAACACGGCCTACGGCGTCAACTGGGTGTTCGGCGACACGCTGTCGAACTACGTCTCCGGGGATGACGGCTACATCGTCGCCAACGCCCGGGTTTCGGCGGTCCAGGTGCCGGTGCCGGCGACCTTGAGCCTGCTGGCCGGCGGCCTCGTCGGCCTCGGCGTGATCGCCCGCCGCCGGCGGGCCCGCGCCGCCTGACCGCGACACGGCCGCCCCGGCGGCAGTCTGCGGAAAACGCCAGGGGCGGCTCATCGGAGCCGCCCCTTTCGCGTCGCCAGTGGCGCCTCGCCGTCAGGCGGTCGCCGCCATGCGCGGCTGCGCCGGCTGCGTCAGGCCGTAGATGCCGCGCTCGCCCTGGAAGACCTGAAACTTGTCGGTGATGCCGAGCACCGTCTCGGCGCCGCCCAGGTAGAGGAAGCCGTCGGGCGCCAGCTGCTTGGCGACCCGCTCGAGCACCTTCGCCTTGGTCGGCTGGTCGAAGTAGATCAGCACGTTGCGCAGGAAGACGACGTCGAACTGGCCGAGCGGCGCCGGATCCTCGAGCAGGTTGAAGGTGCGGAAGGTGACCATCCGCTTGATCTCGGGCGAGATGCGCCAGCGGTCGCCTTCCTGAGCGAAATGCTTGACCAGCAGCTGCACCGGCAGGCCGCGCTGCACCTCGAACTGCGAGTAGAGGCCTTCCTTGGCCTTGTCGAGGATCTCGGTCGAAAGGTCGGTCGCGACCATCTCGATCCGCCAGCCCGCCAGCTTGGCCTCGAATTCCTTGAGGATCATCGAGAGCGAATAGGGCTCCTGGCCCGAGGAGCAGGCCGCCGACCAGATGCGAAAGCTGCGCCGGGTCGCGCGCTTCTCCAGCAGGTGGGGCAGCACCAGGCGCCGGAACTGCTCGAAAGGCTTGGTGTCCCGGAAGAAGAAGGATTCGTTGGTCGTCATGGCCTCGACGACGTCGCGCGTCAGCGTCTGGTCGCCGCGCAGCCGCAGGCCCTGGAACAGGTCGGTCAGACCGTTGAAGCCGTGCTTGCGGGCCACCGGGTTGAGGCGGCTCTCGAGCAGGTAGGCCTTGTCGGGACCGATCGTCAGGCCCGAGCGCTGCTTGAGCAGCTGGGCGACGTAGTCGAAGTCCTGGGGAGTCATGCCGCCGACCTCGCAAGCAACGGTTTCAGATGATCGGCGATCCGATCGAGAGGCAGCACGGCATGGCAGAGGCCGTTCGTGGCGACGGCGCCGGGCATGCCCCAGACCACCGAGCTCGCTTCGTCCTGGGCGATCACGCCGCCGCCGGCGGCGACGACCTCCTGGCAGCCCTTGAGGCCGTCGGCGCCCATGCCCGTCAGGATCACGGTCAGCAGGCGGGCGCCGTAGACCGCCGCCAGGCTGCGCAGCATCGGGTCGGCCGAGGGACGGCAGAAGTTCTCCGGCGGGCCCTGGTCGATGCGCAGACGCGCGCCGCCAGCCACCGGCTCGACCCGCATGTGCCGGTCGCCCGGCGCCACGTAGACCGTGCCGGCCACGGCGACCTCGCCGTCGACCGCCTCGCGCGCCGGCCGTCCCGAGACGCGCGCGATGTGCTCGGCCAGCAGCGCGGTGAAGGTCGCCGGCATGTGCTGGGTGATGAAGATCGGCATGGGCAGCGGGCCCTTGAGCTCGCCCAGGACCTTGAGCAGCGCCTGGGGGCCGCCGGTCGAGCTGCCGATCGCCAGCGCGCGCGGGCCGATCGCCGGTGCCCGGCGCAGGACGATCTGGCGCGGCGCCGGGACCGCCCGGGGAGCCGAGGGGCCGATGGGCTTCGGCACGCCCAGGCGGCGGCGCGCGGCGGCGCCCAGCACCTTGACCTTCTCGGTCAGCTCGCGCTTGAAGGCCTCGGCCGAGTTCAGCGCGCTGCCGCTGGTCGGCTTGGTGACGTAGTCGGCCGCCCCGGCGCGCAGCGCGCGCAGGCTGATGTCGGCGTTCTTGTGGGTCAGGGTCGAGGCCATGACGACCTGCACGCCGGGGCGCGCCTCGAGCAGCTTGGGCAGCGCGGTCAGACCGTCCATGACCGGCATCTCGATATCGAGCACGACGACCTCGACATCGCTGCGCCCGATCGAGGAGACGGCCATCTGGCCGTTGGCGACCGAGGCGACCACGGAGATTTCCGGATCCTCCTCGAGCGCCCTGGTCAGCAGGCCCCGGATCACCGCCGAATCATCGACGACCATGACGCGGTAGGCGCTGTCCTTCTTTCCGCTCATGGTGTTCTGCGTTCCTAAAGGAGGCCGATCTGCGCCAGCTTCGATTCCAGAATCTCGCTGTCGAAGGGCTTCATGATGTACTCGTCCGCGCCGGCGCCGATCGCTTCCTGGATATGCGCCATGTCGTTCTCCGTGGTGCAGAACACGATCTTCGGCGCGGCGCCGTTGGGCCAGCCGCGCAGCTCGCGCAGGAACTCGATGCCGGACTTCACGGGCATGTTCCAGTCGAGCAGGACGGCGTCGGGCATCTGGCTTCGGCAGGCGGCAAGGGCGATCTCGCCGTTCTCGGCCTCGGCCGTCTCGAAGTTCAGGCCCTCGAGAATGCGGCGCGCCACCATCCGCACGACCTTCGAATCGTCCACGATCAAGAATCGCTTCATTTTTCCAACCTTTTGTGCCGCCGCCACCGGCTCAGGCAGCCTTCAGCCCGCCGTAGTCGAGCAACCTGTTGACGTCGAGCACGACCAGAAGCTCGCCCTCGAGCCGGTAGATGCCCTCCGAGTACTCACGCAGCCGCGGGTCGAGGGTCGGCGGGTTGCGCTCCCAGGAGCCGTTGGTCAGCGGCAGCACCTCGCCGACGCTGTCGACCATCAGGCTGTAAAGCTCGCCGTCGTTCTCGACGACGATCGACATCGGCGTCTGCTCGCTGGCGCGCGGCGGCAGGCCGAGGCGCAGCCGCACGTCGATCGCGGTGACGATGCGCCCGCGCAGGTTCAGCGAGCCGGCGATCTCCGGCGGCGCCAGGGGAATGCGCGTGGTCTTGCAGTGGTTGAGGATGTCCTGGACCTGCAGGACATGGATGCCGAACATCTGCTTGGCGATCCGGAACGTCACGTACTCGGCACCGTCCTCGTGCGCGTGGTCCGTGGTGGAATGGCTGCGATCCTGGCTCATGCGGCACCTCGAACGTCCGAAAGGGTGTCATGGAGGGAGGTCAGCAGGGCGTTGCGGTCGAACTTCGCGACGTAGTCGGTGAAGCCGGCCTCGCGCCCGCGGGCCATGTGGGCTGGCGTGGAGTGGCTGGTCAGGGCGACCAGGGGCACCCCCGCCCAGCGGTTGTCGCGCAGCTGCCGGGCCAACTCGAAGCCGTCCATGCCCGGCATCTCGATGTCCGAGACGATCGCGTCGAACTCCTCGCCGGCCTCGCAGAGCGACAGGGCCTCGACGCCGGCGCCGACGGTCGTGACCTCGTACCCTGCGGCCTGCAGCAGGGGCGCCATCAGGTTGCGGAAGAAGGGGCTGTCGTCGACCAGCAGGATGCGCTTGCCGTTGCCGTCGCCCATCCGCTCACCCTCGGCACCGAACCAGTCGCTGTAGGCCCGGGTCAGGAAGTGGCCCGTGTCGACGATGTCGGTGGCCTTGCCGGCGATCACGGCGGAGCCGATGAAGCCGGTACGCTCGGCGGTGAGCTCGATCTTCAGGCGGTCCTGGACGATGTCGACGATCTCGTCGACGGCGAGACCGACATGGCGGTCGCGGTCGGCGAAGACCAGCACCGGCTGGCGTCCCTCGGCGGCCAGCTTGCGGCCCTCCTCCATCGAGACCAGCGGCATCAGCTGGCCACGGTACTGGACCACCTGCTGGCCGTTGGAGTTCTCGACCGTCGCTAGGTCGATCTCCTCGAGACGCGCGACCAGCGCCAGCGGCACCGCCTTGGGCGCCGTGTCCCCGGAGCGGAAGACCAGCAGCGAGACCTGCTCGGTGTCCTTGCGGCGCGCGCCCTTGGCGACCTGGCGGTCGTCGGTCACGGTGATCTCTCCGGTCGCCGCGGCGATGCCGTTGGGATCGAGGATCATCACGACCGAGCCGT
This sequence comes from Tistlia sp., assembly GCF_040905785.1. Taxonomy (NCBI): domain Bacteria; kingdom Pseudomonadati; phylum Pseudomonadota; class Alphaproteobacteria; order Rhodospirillales; family Rhodovibrionaceae; genus Tistlia; species Tistlia sp. The sequence continues at coordinate 60,806 of NZ_JBBDQW010000069.1, read as the reverse complement.
CGCCGAGGATCGTGTTGCCGCTGAACAGGGCGATGTCTCGCAGGATCGGTGCCACCGGCTTGACCACGATCTCCTCGGTGTCGAAGACGCGGTCGACGATGATGCCGAAGTTGTAGGTGCCGACCTGGGCGACGACGATGAAGCCGTCGCGCCGATCGCCGGCGGCCGCCTCGACGCCAGTGTCCAGGGCCAGCAGCTCGCGCAGATTGACGAGCGGCAGCAGGCGGTTGCGCAGGCGCAGCACCGGCGTGTCCTTGATCCGCTCGATGCGGTGCTCGGACTTGGAGGAGGCGCGCACCAGCTCGATGACCGAGAGCTGCGGGATGGCGAAGCGCTCGCCCGCACACTCGACGATCAGCGCCGAGACGATCGCCAGGGTCAGCGGAATCTTGATGGTGAACTTGCTGCCGCGCGTGGCGATCGACTTCAGCTCGATGGTCCCGCCGATGCGCTCGATGTTGGTGCGCACGACGTCCATGCCGACGCCGCGTCCCGAGACCGACGTCACCTTCTCGGCGGTCGAGAAGCCGGCCTTGAAGATGAACTGCATGATCTGCTGGTCGCTGAGGCTGGCCAGCTCGAGCTCGTTCGTGACGCCGTTGGCCAGGGCCTTGGCCTTGATCTTGTCGAGGGCGAGGCCGCGGCCGTCGTCGGCGATCTCGATGATGATGTGGCCGCCCTCGTGGTAGGCATTGAGGGTGATCGTGCCGACGTCGGGCTTGCCGGAGCGGCGGCGCTCCATCGGATCCTCGAGACCGTGGTCGGCCGAGTTGCGGACCATGTGGGTCAGCGGATCCTTGATCAGCTCCAGGACCTGGCGGTCTAGCTCGGTGTCGGCGCCCTTCATCACCAGCTCGACCTTCTTGCCGAGCTCCAGCGACAGGTCGCGGACGATGCGCGGCAGCTTCGCCCAGGCGTTGCCGATCGGCTGCATGCGCGTCTTCATGACGCCCTCCTGCAGCTCCGAGACGACGTGGTTGAGGCGCTGCAGAGGCGCCGCGAAGTCGGTCTCCTTCTGCTGGCGCAGGATCTGCAGCAGCTGGTTGCGGGTCAGCACCAGCTCCGAGACCGTAGTCATCAGGTTCTCGAGCAGCTCGACGTTGACGCGGATCGACTGGTTGGCGACGGCCGACTCCTTGGCCTGCTCCGGCGCCTGCTCGGCGACCGCCTGCTCGACGGCGGCGAGCTTCGCCGGCTCGGGAGCCGGTGCGGCCTCGGGCTCGGGCTCGGACTTGGGCTCGGGCTCGGGCTCGGCCACGGCCAGCGGCACGACGGTCTCGTCCTCGAGCGGCGCGTCCAGGGCCTCCTCGGCAGACGCCCCGGCCGGCTCGTCGAACTCGGCGACCAGCGCCTCGGCAGCGGCGGCGGCGTCAGCGGCCGTCTGGGCCGGCGCGCCGGTCTCGGCCATCTCGCAGATCGCGTTGAGCCGGTCGATCAGCTCCGAATCTTCCCCCTCGGGCTCGGCCTCGGTCGCCTCCAGGACGTTCAGGATCTCGCGGATCCGATCGATGCAGTCGAGCACCGTGGTGACCATCCCGGGGGTGACCACCAACTCGCCGTCACGCACCCGCCCGAGTACGTTTTCGCCGGCGTGGGCGACCGACTCGAGCCGGGGCAGTCCGAGGAATCCGCAGGTACCCTTGATCGTGTGGACCAGGCGGAAGATGTTCGAGAGGATCTCCGGGTCGTTCGGATTCTGCTCCAGGTTGACCAGCTCGACGTCGAGCAGGCCCAGGCCCTCGTTGGTCTCGGTCAGAAATTCGCTGAGCAGCTCATCCATCGCGTCATCCTCGCAAACGGGCCGGGCAGGTCGCTCAGAGCGGGCGACCGGGCAGAACGCCCAGACCATGGCCAAAAGAAATTAATGGCGGGTTACTTGCGAAGGGCTCGCAAGTCTGCGGAAGCGGCCGTCGCCGACCGTTCCAGGTCCGCCGGCACGGGCGAGCTTGCGAACGCTTCGCACTCTCGTCATGCTGCTCCAGCCCCTCCGCCTCGCAACAGGTCTCAGCACCGTTATGGCCGACCACGCCCCCAGCGCCATGCTCAACGCGCCGCCCTACGACCCGCATCCGGGGACGTCGGCCGCGGGCGAAGAGCGCCTCCACGGCGGCCGCGGCGGCCCGGTCGCCTGGCTCGTCCTGGCGCTGGCCCTGCCCTTCGTGCTGCCGGCCGCGGTCGTCGTCGGCCACCTCTTCGTGCCGCCCAGCCCGCTCTGGGACCACCTGATCGAGACCGTGCTGTGGGACTACCTGGCCAACACCGCAATACTCGCCCTGCTGGTCGGCCTCGGCGTCCTGGCGATCGGCACCGGCACCGCCTGGCTGGTGACGCTCTGCCGCTTTCCCGGCCGCGGCCTCTTCGAGTGGACCCTGGTACTGCCGCTGGCGGTGCCGGCCTACGTCATGGCCTATGCCTATACCGGCTTCCTGAACTTTTCCGGACCGGTGCAGACGACGCTGCGCCAGCTCTTCGGCTGGGGGCCGCGCGACTACTGGTTCCCGGAGATCCACTCGGTGTGGGGTGCCGCGGCGATGCTGGCCCTGGTGCTCTACCCCTACGTCTACCTGCTGGCGCGCACCGCCTTCCTGAAGCAGTCGGTCTGCGCGCTGGAGGTCAGCCGCACGCTCGGCTGCAGCGCCTGGGCGAGCTTCTGGCGCGTCGCCCTGCCGATGGCGCGCCCGGCCCTGGTCGGCGGCACGACCCTGGCGCTGATGGAGACCCTGGCCGATTTCGGCACGGTCCAGTACTTCGGCGTCAAGACCTTCACGACCGGCATCTACCGGGCCTGGTTCTCCTTCGGCGACCGGATCGCCTCGGCGCAGCTCGCGACCGCCCTGCTCGGCTTCGTCGCGCTGCTGCTGATCCTGGAGCGGCTGAGCCGCGGCGAGCGGCGCTTCCACGACACCTCGAGCCGCTACCGCCAGCTGCCTGCCTACCGCCTCGGCGGCTGGCGCGGCGCCGGGGCCTTCCTGGCCTGCCTGCTGCCGCTGCTGCTCGGCTTCCTGCTGCCGACGGCCATCCTGCTGAAGATGGCGATCGAGGCCGGCGACCAGACCTTCGGCAGCCACTACTTCGAGCTGGTCGCCAACTCGGTCACGCTGGCCGGCCTCGCCGCGGTCCTGGCAGTCCTGGTGGCGGTTGCGCTGGGCTACGGCAGCCGCCTGCGGCCCGGCCTGGCGACGCGCCTGGCGAGCCGCATCGCCGGCCTCGGCTATGCCGTGCCGGGCACGGTGATCGCGGTCGGCGTGCTGCTGCCCTTCACCTGGTTCGACCGCAGCCTCGACGCCTGGGCGCGCGAGACGCTCGGGGTCTCGACCGGCCTGGTCCTGACCGGCGGCGTCCTGGCCCTGGTCTTCGCCTACCTCGTGCGCTTCCTGGCGGTGGCGCTCAACAACGTCGAGGCCGGCCTCAGCAAGATCCGCCCCTCGATGGACGACGCGGCGCGCAGCCTGGGCCGGGGCCCGCTCGGCACGCTGCGCGAGGTCCATGCGCCGCTGCTGCTCGGCAGCCTGCTGACCGCGGCGCTGACGGTCTTCGTCGACGTCATGAAGGAGCTGCCGGCGACCCTGCTGATGCGGCCCTTCAACTTCGACACCCTGGCGGTCCAGGCCAACAACTACGCCAGCGACGAGCGCCTGAGCCAGGCGGCGACGCCCTCTCTGACGATCGTCGCGGTCGGCCTGCTGCCGGTGATCCTGCTGTCCCGGGCGATCGCCCGCTCGCGCCCGGGCCACGCCACGCGGCCCGACTGACGCCGAACCCCTCGGCTTCCGAGACGTTGCCCCCGAAGACGACGCCCGCCGGAGCGGGCGCGGCGCCGAGGCATGGGCAAGGGGAGCAGTCAGTCATGGAGCAAGCGGCCGCAGGCCAGGCGCGCGCGCCGCGCATCGTCATTCTCGGCGCCGGCTTCGGCGGCCTCGCCGCGGCCCAGGAGCTCGGCGGAGCGCCGGCGCAGGTCACCGTCGTCGACCGGCGCAACCATCATCTCTTCATCCCGCTGCTCTACCAGGTCGCGACGGGGGCCCTGTCGCCCGCCGAGATCGCCGAGCCGATCCGGCACCTGCTGCGCCGGCACCGGAACGTCGAGGTGGTCCTGGGCGATGTGGCCGGCATCGACACCGCGGCCCGCAAGGTCCGGCTGGAGGACGGCGGCGAGCTGCCCTACGACCGACTGGTCGTGGCGACCGGCTCCCGCTCCAGCTGGTTCGGCCATCCCGAGTGGCGCGAGCACGCGCCGGCACTGCGCTCGCTCGAGGACGCGCGCCGCATCCGCAGCCGCCTGCTGCTGGCCTTCGAGCAGGCCGAGCGGGAGCGGGACGCCGAGGAGCGGCGGCGACTGCTGACATTCGTCGTGGTCGGCGGCGGCGCGACCGGCGTCGAGCTGGCCGGCGCCGTGATCGAGCTGGCGCGCCGGGCCCTGAAGCGGGAGTTCCGCCACATCGACCCGGCCGCCGCCCGCGTCTTCCTGCTCGAGGCCGGCGATCGCCTGCTGCCGTCGATGCCGCGGGAGCTCTCCGACTACGCGCGCCGGGCCCTCGAGCGGCTCGGCGTCGAGGTCAGGCTGAAGGCCGCCGTCGAGTCGGTCGACGCGGCGGGCGTGACCGTCGCCGGCGAGCGCCAGCCGGCCGCTTGCGTCCTGTGGGGCGCCGGGGTCGCCGCCTCGCCCGCGGCCGAGTGGCTCGGCGTCGAGGCAGCCAAGGGCGGCAAGGTCGAGGTCGAGGAGAGCCTCGCCGTGCCCGGCCTCCAGGACGTCTTCGTGATCGGCGACGCGGCTGCCTGCCCGGGGCCCGACGGCACGCCCCTGCCCGGCCTCGCCCAGGTCGCCAAGCAGCAGGGCCGTCACCTCGGACGGGAGCTCCGCCACCATCTGCCCGACGGGCTGCCGCCGGCACCCTTCCGCTTCCGCAACCGCGGCGACATGGCGACCATCGGCCGCCACGCCGCGGTCGCCGACTTCGACGGCAGGACCCTGCGCGGCCGGCCGGCCTGGCTGCTCTGGGGCCTGGTCCACGTCTACCTGCTCGTCGGCTTCCAGAACCGCCTGCTGGTGACGCTGCGCTGGCTCGCGGCCTGGGCGACAAACCGCTTCGGCGCGCGCCTGATCACGCTGGAGGAAGCGCCCGGCGACAGGTCGGACGCCGGCCGCGCCGAGCAGGCGTAGCGGATGGAAAAAAGGCCCCGCCGTTGCCGGCGGGGCCGAAGTCTGCTTCTCGGAAAGGGAGTACCGATACGACCGCGACTACTTCCAGCCCGCGCGGTCGTACAACATCTGAGCGAGGGGCTGGTTCTCGCCGTACACCGAGACGTTGACCGGGTCGATCTTCGGATCGCCCAAGGCCTCCAACTCGGGATTCTCGAGCACGCCGGCGACCACCGGATACTCGTTGTTGCCGTTGGCGAAGTAACCCTGCGCCTCGTCGCTGGCGAGGTACTCCAGGAACTTGATCGCCGCTTCCTTGTGCGGGGCATGAGCCGTGACGCCGGCGCCGGAGACGTTGGCGTGGGCGCCGCGCCCGTCCTGGTTCGGCCAGATCAGCTCTACCTTCTCGGCGACCTCGCGGTCGGCGGCCTCGTCCGACTTCACCAGGCGCACGTAGTAGTAGGTGTTGGCGACGGCGACGCCGCACTCGCCGGAGGCCACGGCCTTGATCTGGTCGGTGTCGCCGCCCTGCGGGTCACGCGCGAAGTTGGCGACCACTCGCTCGGCCCACTTCAGGGCCTCCTCCTCGCCGTGATGCTCGATCAGCGAGGCCATCAGCGAGAGGTTGTAGATGTTCGAGGAGGAGCGGATGCAGACCAGTCCCTTGTACTTCGGATCGGCGAGGTCCTCGTAGGTCTGCGGCGGATCGGACACCAGCTCGGGGTTGACGAAGATCACCCGGGCGCGCGTCGAGAAGCCGAACCACTTGTTCTCCGGATGCTGCAGGCTCTCGGGAATGCGCTCGTCGAGCGCCGCCGATTCGATCGACTGGAAGGCGCCGGCCTCCTCGGCGCGCCAGAGCCGCCCGGCGTCGACGGTGATCAGGATGTCGGCCGGGCTGTTGGCGCCCTCCGACCTCAGGCGCTCGATCAGCGCGTCGTCCTTGCCCTCGATGCGGTTGATCTTGATCCCGGTCCGCTCCGTGAAGCCGCTGTAGAGCGCTTCGTCGGTCTGGTAGTGCCGCGCCGAGTAGATGTTCAGCACGTCGTCCTGGGCGAGCGCCGTCCCGGCCGGCGCTGCGAGCAAGGCCGCGACGGCGGCGGCAAGGCATGGTCCATAAAGGCGTGTCACGGAAGTCTCCTCCTTCGTGGTTCGGCCGGCACGCGAGGTCGCCCCCCGGGACATCGCGCTCCGTATCGCCGCCCTTCCCCAAGGGCCGTTTCTAGAGCAGACCCGTGATACTGATAATCATTCTCATAGGTCAAGCGCTTTCCGTCCCGGCGGCGGCCGGCGGGAGCCGCCGAGGCGTGATGGCCGGCCGATCAGCCGGGCAGGATCGCGCTCAGCAGGAAGCGGTCCGCGGCCTCCGGCTCGCCGGTCAGGGTCCCGCCCAGGCGGGCGGCGACGCGTGCGGCATAGAAGGCCTGCACGCTGCGCGGCGTCAGCGCCTCGACCGCGGCCGCGGGGGCGAGGCCCTCGCTTGACTCGGCGCGCAGGCCGGCGTCGGCGCCGACCGCAAGGCAGCTCAGCCGACCGCCGTGGGACAGCGCCGCCATCGCGACCTCGACCCGGCCACCGAGCGGCAGGGCCTCGACGGCCAGCGCCGCCATGTTGAGCAGCAGCTTGCCCCAGCCCGCCGGCAGCAGGCCCTCGGGCACGGGCCCCGGCCAGTCCAACGTCGCCTTTCGGTGGGCCAGGAAAGGCTCGAGCAGGCCGCGCAGCTGGACCGGGTCGTCGTTGGGACCGGCGCCGAAGCCGAAGGCGACGCGGAAGAACTGCAGCGCCTGGGCGGCTTGCCCCGCGCTGTCGGCGACCAGGCGGCGCGCCTCCTCGTCGAGCTCGCCGATGCCCTCCTCGAGCAGCTCCATACCGTTGCTGATCGCGCTGATCGGCCCGACCAGGTCGTGGCAGAGCCGCGAGGCGAGCAGCTCGGCGAGGTGAAGATCGAGATCGGACTGGGTCATGGCATACTGCCGTTCCTGGCCGCTATGTCGTTGTGTCGCGGCAAACCGTCGTTCCGCGATCCTTGCGGCCAAGCATGGCCTCTATAGACTGGCCACGCAAACCAACTGGGCCAGCAGGCAGGCTCGCGGACACGATGACGGACGGCGGTGAAGCGAGGCACGGCGGCAACGGCGGGACCAGCGACTGGGCCCCGGGCATGCTGGTGCGACATCCCGAGCGGCCGGACTGGGGCCTGGGCCAGGTGCAGTCCGCCATCGGCACTCGCGTCACCGTCAACTTCGAGCACGCCGGCAAGCTGCTGATCGACGTCGCCCACGTCGACCTGGAGCCGGCCCAGCCGGAATGACCGGGCCCGGATCCGGTCCCGGCGCGCCACACGCCCGACCCGCGAGGAACGAGATGCCTGGAGGAGCCGGCCGCGCGCCGGAAGACGACAAGGGTCAGCGCAAGATCCACCCCGGCAGCGGGCGCCGCAAGGCGCTGCTCGCGCCCAAGGGCCGGGGCGTCGAGCCGGCGGCCCTGGACGAGGTGCGCGCCCTGCTCGGCGAGGCACCGCGCCGCCGCGACCTGCTGATCGAGCACCTGCACCGGATCCAGGACCGTTTCGGCCACCTCGCGGCGCGCCATCTGGCGGCGCTGGCGGACGAGATGAACCTGCCGATGGCGGCGGTCTACGAGACCGCCTCCTTCTACGCCCACTTCGACATCGTCGAGGACGGCGAGACGCCGCCGCCGCCCCTGACCGTGCGGGTCTGCGACTCCCTGACCTGCGAGATGCTCGGCGCCGGCGAGCTGCTGGCGCGGCTGCCGGAGGCGCTGGGCCCCGAGGTTCGGGTCGTGCGCGCGCCCTGCATGGGCCGCTGCGACGTCGGCCCGACCTGCGAGGTCGGCCATGCGCACCTCGACCGGGCGACGCCCGAGGCGGTCTCGGCCGCGGTCGCCGCCGGCCGCACCCACCCCGAGGTGCCCGACTACAAGGACTTTGCCGCCTACCGCGCCGAGGGCGGCTATGCCCTGCTCGAGGCCTGCCTGGCGGGCCGGCACACGCCCGAGGGGCTGATCGCCCTGCTCTCCGACTCCGGCCTGCGCGGCCTCGGCGGCGCCGGCTTCCCGGCCGGGCGCAAGTGGGGCATCGTGCGCGAGCAGCCGGCACCGCGCTACCTCACGGTCAACGCCGACGAGGGCGAGCCGGGCACCTTCAAGGACCGCTACTACCTGGAGCGCGACCCGCATCGCTTCCTGGAGGGGCTGCTGGTCGCCGCCTGGGCGGTCGGCTGCACCCGGGGCTGGATCTACCTGCGCGACGAATACCCCGCGATCCGCGAGCTGCTGACCCGGGAGCTGGCCCTGGTCGCCGAGGCGGGCCTCGCCAGCCACTGCCCGCTGGAGCTGCGCCGCGGCGCCGGCGCCTACATCTGCGGCGAGGAGTCGGCGATGCTGGAGTCGCTGGAGGGCAAGCGCGGCTACCCGCGCCACCGGCCGCCCTACATCGCCTCGCTCGGGCTGTTCGGCCGGCCGACGCTGAACCACAACGTCGAGACGCTGTTCTGGGTGCGCGACATCGTCGAGCGCGGCCCCCAGTGGTTCGCCGGCGAGGGCCGCCACGGCTCGAAGGGGCTGCGCTCCTTCTCGGTCTCCGGGCGGGTCCGCGAGCCGGGGGTCAAGCTGGCGCCGGCCGGCATCACCCTGGCCGAGCTGGTCGAGGAGTACTGCGGCGGCATGGCCGAGGGCCACACCCTCAAGGGCTACCTGCCGGGCGGCGCCTCGGGCGGCATCCTGCCGGCCTCGATGGCCGACCTGCCGCTCGACTTCGGAACCCTGGAGAAGCACGGCTGCCTGATCGGCTCGGCCGCCGTCGTCGTGCTCTCGCAGGCCGACGACATCCGCGCGGTCACGCTCAACCTGATGCGCTTCTTCGAGGACGAGTCCTGCGGCCAGTGCACGCCCTGCCGCAACGGCACCGAGAAGGCGGTCAAGCTGCTCTCGTCGCAGCACTGGGACCGGCCGCTGCTCGAGGAGCTCAGCCGGGTCATGATGGACGCCTCGATCTGCGGACTCGGGCAGGCCGCCCCCAACCCGGTCCTGACCGCGATCCGCTATTTCTCGGACGAGGTCGGGGGCGAGGGCGCCGAGGCCGGCGCGGTCGCGAGCGGCGCCGCCGAGTACTGAGAAGTCCCTGATCCGCACGGGCGTGAAGCCCGGCGGCTTCAGGCGTTAGAATGAGCGATGCCGCGGCAGGCCCGCGGCGCCAAGGCGAAGGGCCCGGCTGGCGATGACAGAGACCATCGAGTTCACCCTGAACGGCGAGACCGTCGAGGCGCTGCCCGGCGAGACGATCTGGCAGGTCGCGGCGCGCCGCGGCCTCGAGATCCCGCACCTCTGCCACAGCCCGGAGCCGGGCTACCGCCCGGACGGCAACTGCCGGGCCTGCATGGTCGAGGTCGAGGGCGAGCGCGTGCTCGCCGCCTCCTGCATCCGCGCGCCGGCGCCGGGGATGGTCGTCAAGACCGCGAGCGAGCGGGCGGCGAAGGCGCGCGCGCTGGTCTTCGAGCTGCTGGTCGCCGACCAGCCGGCGCGCGCCACGGCGCACGATCCCGAGAGCAAGTTCTGGTCCTGGGCCGACCGGGTCGGCGTCGCCGCGAGCCGCTTCCCGCGCCGTACCTCGACGGCGCCCGACGCCAGCCACCCGGCGATGGCGGTCAACCTGGACGCCTGCATCCACTGCAATCTCTGCGTCCGCGCCTGCCGCGAGGTCCAGGTCAACGACGTCATCGGCATGGCCTACCGCGGCCACGGCGCCAAGGTCGTCTTCGACTTCGACGATCCCATGGGCGACTCGACCTGCGTCGCCTGCGGCGAGTGCGTCCAGGCCTGCCCGACCGGTGCGCTGATGGAGGCCAACCTGCTCGACGCCGCCGGCACCCGGCAGGTCTTCCCGGACCGCACGGTTGACAGCCTCTGCCCCTACTGCGGCGTCGGCTGCCAGACCAAGGTCGGCGTCAAGGACGACCGTATCGTCCAGATCGACGGGCGCAACGGCCCGGCCAACCAGAACCGGCTCTGCGTCAAGGGCCGCTTCGGCTGGGACTACATCGAGCACCCGCACCGCCTGACCCGGCCGCTGGTCCGGCGCGACGACGCGCCCAAGCGGGGCGACGACCAGGTCGACCCGGCCAATCCCTGGACGCACTTCCGCGAGGCGAGCTGGGAGGAGGCGCTGGACCGCGCCGCCGTCGGTCTGAAGGCGGTCTTCGAGCGCGAGGGGCCGAAAGGCCTGGCCGGCTTCGGCTCGGCCAAGGGCAGCAACGAGGAGGCCTATCTCTTCCAGAAGCTGATCCGCACCGCCTTCCACAGCAACAACGTCGACCACTGCACGCGGCTCTGCCACGCCTCCTCGGTCGCCGCCCTGATGGAGGGCATCGGCTCGGGCGCCGTGACCGCGCCCTTCACCGCCGCCGGCGACGCCGAGTGCATCGTCGTGATCGGCGCGCGGCCGGCGCAGAACCATCCGGTCGCGGCGACCTACATCAAGCAGGCGGCCAAGCGCGGCGCCAAGCTGGTGGTCATGGACCCGCGGCGCCAGAACCTGTCGCGCTACGCGACCCACACGCTGCAGTTCAAGCCGGGCACCGACGTCGCCCTGCTGAACGCCCTGCTCCACGTCATCGTCGAGGAGGGGCTCTACGACCGCCAGTACGTCCAGGCCCACGTCAGCGGCTTCGAGGCGCTGGCCGAGAAGGTCAAGGACTTCCCGCCGGAGAAGATGGCCGAGGTCTGCGGCATCGACGCCGGCGAGCTGCGCGAGGTCGCGCGGCTCTACGCCGGCTCCCAGCGCTCGCTCATCTTCTGGGGCATGGGCGTCAGCCAGCACGTCCACGGCACCGACAACGCCCGCTGCCTGATCGCGCTGGCGCTCTCGACCGGCCAGATCGGCCGCCCCGGAACCGGCCTGCACCCGCTGCGCGGCCAGAACAACGTCCAGGGCGCCTCCGACGCCGGCCTCATCCCCATGGTCTTCCCGGACTACCAGTCGGTCGAGAATCCCCAGGTGCACGCGCGCTTCGAGGATTTCTGGGGCAGCGAGCTGGACCCGAAGAAGGGCCTGACCGTGGTCGAGATCATCGACGCGATCCTCGCCGACGAGATCAAGGCGATGTACGTCCAGGGCGAGAATCCGGCGATGTCTGACCCCGACCAGAACCACGCCCGCAAGGCGCTGGCGCACCTGGAGCACCTGGTGGTCCAGGACATCTTCCTGACCGAGACCGCCTGGCACGCCGACGTCGTGCTGCCGGCCTCGGCCCACGCCGAGAAGGTGGGCAGCTACACCAACACCAACCGCCAGGTGCAGATCGGCCGCCCGGCCGTGCCGCTGCCCGGCGAGACGCGCCAGGACTGGTGGATCATGCAGGAGCTGGCCCGACGCCTGGGCCTGGACTGGAGCTACGCCGGTCCGCACGAGGTCTTCGCCGAGATGGCCCAGGTCATGCCCTCGCTGAAGAACATCACCTGGGAGCGCCTGGAGCGCGAGGACGCCGTCACCTACCCCTGCGACGCGCCCGACCGGCCGGGCAACGAGATCATCTTCGCCAGCGGCTTCCCGACCGCCGACGGCCGCGGCCGCATCGTGCCGGCCGACCTGGTGCCGCCCGACGAGATCCCCGACGCCGACTACCCGCTGGTGCTGACCACGGGGCGGCTGCTCGAGCACTGGCACACCGGCTCGATGACTCGGCGCGCCGGCGTCCTCGACCAGCTCGAGCCGGCGCCGGTCGTGTCCATGAACCCGCGCGAGATGGAGCGCAAGGGCTACCGGGCCGGCCAGGAGGTGCGCGTGACGACCCGGCGCGGTTCGATCGAGCTGATCCTGCGCGCCGACCGCGACGTGCCCGACGGGCTGATCTTCATTCCCTTCTGCTTCGCCGAGGCGGCGGCCAACGTGCTGACCAACCCGCAGCTCGACCCCTACGGCAAGATTCCCGAGTTCAAGTTCTGCGCCGCCAGGCTCGAGCCCGCCGGCCAGGCCGCGGCGGCGGAGTGACCGCGGTGCGGGCGGCAGCGGCGCTGGCCGGCCTGCTGCTGCTCGCGCTGCCCCTGGCCCTTCCCGCCTCGACGGTCCCGGCCGCCGCGCAGTCGGCGCCCGACCTGATGCTCTACCGGGCCGCGGAGATCGACGACGCCGAGATGGCGGCCTTCGCGCTCGAGCGAGGCGCCTCGCCGGCGGTCCGCGATCCGCGAGGCCGCACGCCGCTGCTGCGCGCCGCCGAGGCGAACGCCGCCAAGGTCGCGGCCCTGCTGCTCGAGCGCGGCGTCGATCCGGGCGAGGCGACGCCCGACGACGGCTGGACCGCCCTGCACTATGCCGCCTACCACGGCTGGCCGAGCGTCGCCGAGGTGCTGATCGCGGCCGCGGCGCCGCTCGAGGCGCGGGAGGCCGACCACGGCAACACGCCGCTGCTGCTCGCGGCGCGGCGCGGCCATGGGCTGCTGGTGGCGCAGCTGGTCGCCGCCGGCGCCGAGCCCGACGCCCGCGACCGGTCCGACGCCAACACGCCGCTGATCAACGGCGCCTTCTCCGCCGACCCCCTGCCGATCCTGGCCGAGCTGCTGGTCGCCGGCGCCGACCCGGCCGCCGCCGCCAGGGACGGCACCACGGCGCTGATCGCCGCCGCCGACCGCGGCCATGCCGACGCCCTCGGCCTGCTGCTCTCGAACGGCGCCCTGCTGGAGGCGCGCACGGAGCGCGGCGAGACCGCACTGATGCGCGCCGCGATCCAGGGCCGCCCGGCGGCGCTCCGCGCCCTGGCCGAAGCCGGCGCCGACCTCGAGGTGCGCGATGCCGCCGGGCTGACGCCGCTGATCGCCGCGATACGCCAGAACGACTTCGAGACGGTCGCGGTCCTGATCGAGCTCGGCGCCGACGCCGAGGCCCCGGGTCCCGGCGGCCGCCCGCCGGTCGTCGCCGCCGCGCGCGCCGGCGACGCGCGCCTGCTGGCCCGCCTGCTGGCCGCCGGCGCACCCGCCGACAGCGCCGACGACCAGGGCAACACCGCGCTCATGTTCGCCGCCAACAACTGGTTTCCCTCCGGCGTCGCGCTGCTGCTCGAAGCCGGCGCCGACCCCAACCGCGTCGCCGACGACGGCTGGACCGCCCTCGAGGCCGCCCGCATGGTCGGCGCCGACGACATCGTGAAGCTGCTGAGGGAGGCCGGGGCGCGGGAGTAGGGCTTCGCGCGCCACGCTTCGCGCTACGCGCCGAGCTCCGCTCGGTTCGACAGGCTCACCATGAAGCGACGGATGGGTTCGCGCATGCGTCAGGTCGTGCTTCATGGTGAGCCTGTCGAACCACGAAGCGTGATCGGGTGCGAGTGGGCGGGACCTCCGCCCTACCCCGCCAGCGAATAGTCGACCGCCGTGCTCCAGGCCGGGTCCCCGTGCTTGTCCCAGTAGAGTGCCGTCACCTTCGCGGTGATCGGGCCCGGCCGGCCGTCGCCGACCGGCTGGCCGTCGAGGCGGGTGATCGGCATCGGGCCGCCGGCGGTCGAGGTCAGGAAGATCTCGTCGCTGGCCTTCAGCGCCTCTACCGACAGGGGCGCCGCCTCGGCCGGGATGCCGAGCTCGGCGCAGAGCTCCAGGGCGGTGCGGCGGGTGACGCCCTGCAGCACGCCCCGGCCCGGCGTCGTCGCCCGGCCGTCCTTGACCGCGAAGAGGTTGAAGCCCGGCCCTTCGGTGACGTTGCCGGCGCCGTCGGTCAGCACGACGTTCTCGCGGCCGGCGTCGTAGGCGGCGTAGAGGCCCATGACCAGGTCGAGCCAGTGGTAGTTCTTGACCGTGGGGTCGACCGATTCGGGCGAGATCCGCGGGATCGCGGCGATGTGGACGTCGAGGCCGCGGGCGCGCTGCTCCTCGCTGGCGATCCAGCCGAAGGGGATGGCGAAGGCGAAGAAGCGGTTGCGCGCCTCGCGCGGGTCGCGGCTGAAGGTCGGCGAGTGGCCGCGGGTGCAGACCATCTCGACGTAGGCGTCCCGGAAGCCGGCCTTGGCGACCAGGGTGTGCAGGATGCGCTCCAGCTCGGCGCGCCCGACCGGCAGCGTCATGCGCAGCGAGGCCACGGAGTTCAGGAAGCGCTCGACGTGGGCGTCGAGCCGGAAGAAGCGGCCCTGCCAGACGTGGACCACGTCGTAGGTCGCGTCCGAGCGCAGGAAGCCCCAGTCGAGCACCGGGATCCTGGCCTGGTCCATCGAGGTGTAGGCGCCGTCGATGAAACAGACGCCCGGCGGGAAGACGGTCTCGTCCTGCGGCTCGGGCTGTTGCAGGCTGTCTGGCATGGCGGCGGCTCCCGGCGGTGGACCGGCCGCCAGCCTAGCGAAGCCGCCGGCGCTGCGGAAGCCGCTCCGGACCGACAGGGGACTGTGGCATGGCTCGCCCCGCTTGCGCTCCGGTCCGCCGCCGTTGCACAAGGAAGCCGACCGCCCGCCTCTTGTCGTCCGGGCGGTCCTGGGGCCGCGTGGTGGAATCGGTAGACACAGCAGACTTAAAATCTGCTTCGCGGTAACGCGAGTGCCGGTTCGAGTCCGGCCGCGGCCACCAGCGCCTCCTGCCGCTTGCGGGCGGAACCAAGCGGCAGCCCCGCCGGTTGGTCTCGTGCAAGGATTGCACGCGGAAAGGGGCATTATGGTCGTCGGCACGGCACTCGTCATCGCGCTGCTCGGGCTCGGCCTGCTCGGCGGCGGCCTCTGGCTCCTCCTGCTCGGCGGATCGCCCTACTACCTGGCCGCCGGACTCGGCTTCCTGGTCACCGCCGGGCTGCTGTTCGCGCGGCGGCCGGCGGCGCTCTGGGTCTTCGCGCTGGTTGTCGCGGGCTCGCTGGCCTGGGCGGTCTGGGAGGTCGGCTTCGACTGGTGGCAGCTGGCGCCGCGCGGCGACGTCATCGCGCTGATCGGCCTGTGGCTGCTGATGCCCTGGGTCGCCGGCCGCCTGCGCCGCAGCGAGCAGGCGCCGCGGCCGGGGGCCCTGTCGGCGGCCGGGCTGCCGCTCGCCCTGGCGGTGGTCGCCGCGCTCGGCGTCGGCGTCTACGCCCTCGCCACCGACGATTGGGGCATCCGCGGCAGCCTGCCCGAGCGGCAGGCCGAAGCGGCCTCGGGGCGCGCGCTCGCCGAGGGCATTCCAGAGGCCGACTGGCCGCACTACGGCCGCACGCCGGGCGGCAACCGCTACGTGCCGCTGGCGGAGATCACGCCGGCCAACGTGACCGAGCTGGAGCAGGCCTGGTCGTACCGCACCGGCGACCTGCGCGGCCCCGGCGATCCCGTGGAGACGACCTACGAGGTGACGCCGATCAAGGTCGGCGACACGCTCTATATCTGCACGCCCCATTCGATCGCCATCGCCCTCGATCCCGTGACCGGCGCCGAGCGCTGGCGCTTCGACCCAGGGGCCGACAAGAACAGCGACCGCCAGCACCAGACCTGCCGCGGCGTCTCCTACTACGAACCGCCGAACCTGCCCGACGGCACGGCCTGCCCGGCGCGCATCTACCTGCCGACGGCGGACGCGCGGCTCTTCGCCCTCGACGCCTCCAGCGGCCAGCCCTGCCCGGGCTTCGGCGAGGAGGGTGCGGTCGACCTCTGGGCCAACATGCCGAACGTCAAGGCGGGCTTCTACTACTCGACCTCGCCGCCGGCCGTGGCCGAGGGCCTGGTGGTGATCGGCGGCGCGGTCAACGACAACGTCTCGGTCAACGATCCCTCGGGCGCGATCCGTGCCTACGACGCGGTCAGCGGCGCCCTGGTCTGGAACTTCGACCCGGGCAATCCCGAGGCGATCGAGCCGATCGCCGAGGGCGAGACCTACACGGCCAACTCGCCGAACGCCTGGGCGCCCCTCAGCGTCGACGCCGAGCTCGGCTTGGTCTACCTGCCGCTCGGCAACGCGCCGCCCGACCAGTGGGGCGGCGATCGTACGCCCGAGACCGAGCGCTTCTCCTCCTCGGTCACCGCCCTCGACCTGGCGACCGGCGAGGTCCGCTGGGTCTTCCAGACCGTGCACCACGACCTCTGGGACATGGACGTGCCGGCGCAGCCGCAGCTCGTCGACCTGCAGCGCGGCGGCGAGACGGTGCCGGCGCTGGTCCAGGCGACCAAGCAGGGCGAGATCTTCGTCCTGGACCGGCGGACCGGCGAGCCGATCCTGCCGGTCACCGAAGTGCCGGCGCCACAGGGGGCCGCGGCGGGCGACTTCACGGCCGAGACCCAGCCCGTCTCGGCGATCTCCTTCAACCCGCCGCCGCTCGACGAGCGTGACATGTGGGGCCTCACGCCCTTCGACCAGCTGGCCTGCCGCATCGCCTTCCGGCAGCTGCGCTACGAGGGTCGTTACACGCCGCCCTCGACCCAGGGCACGATCGTGTATCCCGGCAACTTCGGCTCCTTCAACTGGGGCGGCGTCGCGATCGACCCGCTGCGCCAGGTGATCGTTGCGACGCCGGTCTACTTCGCCTTCACCACGCGACTGATCGAGCGTGCCGACGAGACGACCAACTACGTCTCCGACGGCGCGCCGGGGCTCAACGAGAACTACGGGGCGCCCTTCGCCGCCGCCATGGCGCCCTTCACCTCGCCGCTCGGCTTGCGCGTGCCCTGTCACGCGCCGCCCTGGGGCACCATCGCCGGTATCGACCTTGAGACCGGCGAGACCGTCTGGCAGCACCGCAACGGCACGATCCGCGACCTCTCGCCGCTGCCCCTGCCCTTCGAGCTCGGCGTGCCCTCGCTCGGCGGCCCGATAATCACCGCCAGCGGCCTGGCCTTCATGAGCGGGACCCTGGACTACTACCTGCGCGCCTACGAGGTGACCGACGGGGCCGAGCTCTGGCGTGCCCGCCTGCCGGCCGGCGGCCAGGCGACGCCGATGAGCTACCGCGGCGCCGACGGCCGGCAATACGTCCTCGCCGTCGCAGGCGGCCACGGCTCGGTCGACACCAAGGCCGGGGACTGGATCATCGCCTATGCGTTGCCGGAGCGGTAAACCACCTCAGCCCGGCTTGACGCCGACCGGGCCGTGCGGCGCCGGCTCGGAGCGCTCGCCGGCGACGTGGTCGGCGGCGTAGGCGCCGCGCTCGCCCATGGGCCGCTCGGGACCGACCGTGGTGTCGCGCGCGGTCTGCAGCTCGAGCTGGCAGTTCAGCTCGGCGCCCAGGCAGATCGCGTAGCCGGTCAGCCAGAACCACATCAGCAGGATGACCACCGCGCCGAGCGCGCCGAAGGTCTCGTTGTAGTTGGCGAAGTTCGCGACATAGATCGAGAAGCCCGCCGAGGCGATCAGCCACAGCAGGGTCGCGACCACGGCGCCGGGCGTCACCCAGCACAGCCGCGCATCGCGCCGCGACGGGCCCCAGCGGTAGAGAACGGCGAGGCCGACCATGACCAGGACCAGCATGCCGCCCCAGCGCAGTGCGGCGAGCGCCAGCGTGGCGGCGAATCCGAGGTCGAGAAAGGCGAGCAGCGCCGGTGCGACGGCGACCGCGGCGATCGCGGTCAGGCCCATCAGGATCGCGCCCACGGTCAGCGCCAGGGCGACGAGGTTGAGCTTGAACCAGCCGCGCCGCTCGGTCTCGCCGTAGGCGATGTTCATGGCGGCCATCAGCGACTTCACGCCCTTGGTCGAGCTCCAGAGCGCCAGCAGCAGGCTGAAGGCGGCGCCGAGGCTGAGGGCATTTGCGGGGCTGCTCGAAACTTGCGTCAGCTGGTCGTCGAGGATCTCGTAGGCGGCCGGCGGAATGACCCCGCGCCAGGCGGCGAGCTGCTCGCGGACCACGGCGGGATCGGCCACCGCGCCCCAGATCATGCCGGCCGCGGCGAGCGCCGGGAAGATCGCCAGGAAGGCGTAGAAGGAGACGCCGCCGGCGACGATCCCGATATTGTCGCGGCCGATCTCGTCCTTGACCCGCCAGATCGATTGCAGCCAGCCCCGCGGGGGAATCTTCCCCGGCTGGTCGGCACTGCGGCCGGATCGATCGGTCAAAGGCTCGTTCCTGTCCAAGGGGAGAGGCTGGGCGAGGGGCTCGCCCGCAGAACCTTTCCTCCGCCGCGAAGGTTCCGCGCCGCCTGGGCGGGGCAGCCGGCGAAGGAACGCCGGCGGCGCGCCGGCGTCCTACAGGCAGACCCTTCACCGGGCGCTCGCCCCCACGAGCGGCCCCAGCCCAGAGGAACCCGATGAACGAGCACCTGCAGCCCCCTCAGCAACAGGACCAGCCCGGCGACGAGCGCGAGATGACGCCGGAGCCGGACTGCCGCCCGCGCTTTCCCGGCAGCGGCAGGCTGGCCGACAAGGTCGCGCTGATCAGTGGCGGCGACAGCGGCATCGGCCGCGCCGTCGCCCTGGCCATGGCCCGCGAAGGCGCCGCCGTCGCCATCCTCTACCTCGACGAGACGGAGGACGCCGAGGACACCGTGCGGCTGGTCGAGGAAGAGGGCCGCCCGGCCCTGGCGATCGCCGGCGACATCGGGGACGAGGCCTTCTGCCGCGACGCCGTGGCGCAGACGCTCAAGCGCTTCGGGCGGCTCGACGTCCTGGTCAACAACGCGGCGGAGCAGCACGAGACCGACGACTTCGCCCAGTTCGACACGGCCCAGATGGAGCGCACCTTCCGCACCAACATCTTCAGCTTCTTCTATCTGACCAAGGCGGCGATGCCGCACCTGAAGCCCGGCGCGGCAATCGTGAACTCGACCTCGATCACGGCCTACCAGGGCCACAAGACGCTGATCGACTACGCCGCGACCAAGGGTGCCATCGTCGCCTTCACCCGCTCGCTCTCGCAGGCGCTGGTCGACAAGCAGATCAGGGTCAACGCGGTCGCGCCGGGCCCGATCTGGACGCCGCTGATCCCGGCCTCCTTCGGCCCCGAGAAGGTCGCGCAGCACGGCAAGTCGTCGCCGATGGAGCGGGCCGGGCAGCCAAACGAGGTCGCCCCCTGCTACGTCTTCCTCGCCTCGGAGGAAGCTTCCTACATGACCGGCCAAGTCCTGCACCCCAACGGCGGCCGCGTCGTCGGCTCCTGATTTCGCGCAGCGCGGTCGCCGCACAAGAAGACCCCGGGCGCAGCGGCGCCCGGGGTCAAACTCTCTGGGTCGGGATCTGGCTGGGTCGGTAACGGGGAAGCCGAGCCGGGCCTGCTAGCCTTCGGCGGCGGCAACCGCGTCGGCATCCGGGGCGGGCGCGGACCGCGCCCGGCCGTCACGCCCGTTCCGGATGCAGGTCCGGGCCGCCGCCAGCCGGCGCAGCGTGAGGCGGAGCTCCGCTTCCTCGACCCCATCGCGCTGCATCACCAGCCGGACGATCGGATCCGCCAGCATGTCTTCGACAGTCGGCTCTGCGAACACCGGTGTAGTCATGATGAAGCCTCGCTCTTCCTGGTGGCCACTGCCTCCCGACCTCCACTGTCGCCTTCTTTTACGGCGATGTCGTGTCGAACGGATGTGACTTTTTGTATCTTCGGTCGCATTTCCTTTTCCGCAAACGCTCGCAATACGAGCGCCCCCCCCTCCGCGAGTGCCTTGGATTGCTGCTCGGCCTAGCGGCTCGGGCCGCCGGGCGCTCGCCGTGGGTTCGAGGGGCGGCCGCGCCGGAGCCCGCCGTGCCCTCCGCCCCTGTCCTTGGAACAGGCAAGGGTGACGATGGTTCCGTCCGGCAACTGCCTGCGGCGACGGGTGGCGCGGCGGTGTCGCTTCAGCGCGCGGCCGCGATCGCCAGCGCCGTACCGGTCGCCGCCAGCGCGAGGGCCACGGGGATCATGGCCATCTGGGTCGTCGCCTCGCGGCCGTGGATGGCGCCGGTCCAGGTCTCGACACGGCTCCGGGCGAAAGCCCCGAAGCCTCCGGTGCGGCGCGCGCGCTGCGGGAGGGGACGCGAGCGCCACATGACCAGGGGCAGGCCGCCGTAGACGAGCAGGAAGCTGAGGGACACGCCGACCATCATGAGGGCCTGCGGCGCTGCCGCGAAGGCGAGGCCGTAGACGCCGACGATCCAGAGGGCGGCGCCGAAGATGATGGCGTAGCAGGCCGGGTGGAGCTCCTCGCCGAGGCTGCGCTCGTTGGAGGGTGCGGCGGACACGAGATCGTTGGCGGGCGCCGGAGCGGGGCCGCGCGGGACCTCCAGGATCCGGGTGCGGGGCTGCACCGGGGCAGAGGGGGTCTCCGGCGGCAGGCGGTCCGCCTCGAGGCCTTCGGCCGGCAAGCGTTCGGCAAGTCCTTCCATCGTTCCATCCTTTCCAGTGTCAGCGGCTCGACTCGCCCGGCGAGGCGGCCCCGAAGGCGGGCGACAGGCCGGGCCTGTAGAAGAGGGCGAGCTGCAGGCTCTCGGCGATGCGCTCAGCGCGGACGACGAAGATCTCGGCGACCTCCGGCTCGCAGAGCGCTTCGGCGGTTTCGCGGAACAGCCCCAGCCAGATCTCGAAATGATGCGGCGCAACGCCCGACAGGCGCTGATGCGCCGGCACCGGCTTGCCCTTGTAGCGGCCGGTCATCAGGGTCACCGACGACCAGAAGGCGAACATCTTCTGCAGATGCGGCTCCCAGCTCTCGCCGAGCGCCGCGGCGAAGATCGGGCCCAGCTCGGGGTCCCGGGCGACCCGGCCGTAGAAGGCCCGGACCAGCCGCTCGATCAGCGCTTCGTCGATCCTCGGATGGACGGGCAGCCGCAGGGGGTTGGGGTGCAGAGGCGCTTGTTCCATGAGGTCGTCTCAAACAGGTAGTGAAAATGCATCTTTTGCGAGGCTATTGCCGACGCCGCCCAAAAGCAATACCTATGATGCATCTTTTAACCGCCGGCGCCCCCATGCAGCTCACCCGCCACAGCGACTACGCCCTGCGCCTGCTGATGCGCCTCGCCATCGAGCCGCGCGGCCTGGTCACCATTCAGGAGGTCGCGAGCGACTACCGCATCTCGCGCAACCACCTGATGAAGATCGCGCTCGAGCTCGGGCGCGAGGGCTTTATCGAGACCGTGCGCGGGCGCGGCGGCGGCCTGCGTCTCGGCCGGCCGGCCGCCGAGATCTGCATCGGCGCGGTCGTGCGGACCACCGAGGACAGCTTCGCCCTGGTCGAGTGCTTCGACGCCGCGCACAATCGCTGCGTCATCACCGGCGCCTGCCGCCTACGCGGCGCGCTGCGCGAGGCCCTCGAGGCTTTCGTGGCGGTGCTGGACGGCTACACGCTGGCGGACCTCGTGGCCCGCCCCGATGCCCTGTGGAGCAGCCTCAGGGCGCCGGCCCCCGCCCTCCCCGCAGGCGCGTCTCAGAATCCGTAAAGGCGCGCCGGGTTGTCGACCAAAATCCCTCGCCGCACCGTCTCGTCGGGCGCCCACTCGAGCAGCACGTCGAGCAGGTCGACGTCGTCGGGGTAGCGCTCGCGCGGCACGCCGACGTGGGGCCAGTTGCTGGCCCAGAGCATCCGCTCCGGCGCCGCCTCGACCAGCGCCCGGGCGAGCCGCCCGACGTCGCGGTAGTCCGGCGCCCCGCTCTGCGAGGTCTCGTAGGCGGCCGACAGCTTGACGTAGCAGTTGCCCCGCTCGACCAGGCCGAGCAGGCAGCGGAAGGCGGCATGGTCGAGCGCCACCGGCTCCAGGAACTTGCCGACGTGATCGACGACGTAGGGCCCCTCCAGGCGCTTCAGGACGGCCTCGTGGTCGGGCAGCTGGCGCCCGTCGAGCTGGACGATGACGTGCCAGCCGAAGGGCCGGACCCGCGCCGCCACGGCCTCCAGCCGGTCGAGCCCGACGGCGCCGCCCGGCAGGTTCATGATGCGCGCGCCCAGCACGCCGGCAGCGGTCATGCGCTCCAGCTCCGCCTCCGGGGTCTCAGGCGTCACGGCGGCGATGCCGCGGGCGTCGCCGCCGAAGTCGGCCAGCGCCTCGAGCAGGCAGGCGTTGTCGAGCTGGTAGGCGTTGCTCTGCACGACCACGGCCCGCTCCAGCCCCAGCCACTTCTGGAAGCGGCGGTAGTCGGCGACCGTCGCCGGCGCCGGCATCGGCGGCCCGCCCGGCTGGCCGGCGTGGCCCTCGCTGAAGATGTGGATATGGGTGTCGGTGGTTCCCGGCGGCGTCTTCAGCTTGGGCGCGCGGCCGGCCAGCGGGCGCGGGGCCTGGGTCTCGGACATGGTCTCTCCTATCCCTCCGGTGCCCTGTAGCGCGCCAGGGCGGCGCGGTCGATCTCGATGCCGAGGCCGGGGCCGTCGGGCACCGCGACCAGGCCGTCGCGCTGCTCGATCGGCACCGTGAGCACGGCCTGGCGGAAGGGGTTGTCGGTCCGGTCGAACTCGAGCAGCGGCTGGCGCGGCTGGTGGCGCGGCGGCGAGTCCGGCAGCACGGCGAGGAACTGCAGGGCGGCGGCCAGGGCGACGCCGGTGCCCCAGACGTGCGGCACCAGGCGCAGGCCGAAGGTCTCGGCCAGGGTCGCGATGCGGCAGGCCTCGGAGAGGCCGCCGACGGCGCAGACGTCGGGCTGCAGGATGTCGAGGACGCGGCCGGCCACGGCGTCGCGGAAGCCCCAGCGGGTGAACCAGGTCTCACCGCCGGCGACCGGGATCGGCTGGCCCGCCTTGACCGCCCGGTAGCCCTCCAGGTCCTCCGGCACGACCGGCTCCTCGAACCAGGCGATGTCGCAGGCCGCCGCGGCCCGCCCCAGGGCGATCGCCTCCAGGGCATCGTAGCCGTGGTTGGCGTCGATCATCAGGCCGGTGCCGGGCCCGATCGCCTCGCGCACCGCCCGGATCGCCGCCAGGTCCTCGGCGACGCCGTAGCCGATCTTGATCTTGACCGCCCCGAAGCCCTCGCGGACGTAGCCCGCGGTCTCCTCGGCCAGATAGGTCGGGCGGTCGCCCGAGGCACGCCGGAAGCCGCCGGTCGCATAGGCCGGCACCTGGCTGCGGAAGGCGCCGCCGAGCAGCCGGTGCACCGGCGCGCCGAAGTGCCGGCCCTTGAGGTCCCAGAGCGCGATCTCCAGGCCGGAGAGGGCGGTGACCACCAGGCCGCGCTGCCCCTGGTCGCGGAACTGGCTGTAGAGGTGCAGCCACAGCCGCTCGTGGTCGAGGGCGTCCCGTCCGACCAGCAGCGGCGCCATGGCCGCGACCACGGCGGCGTTGAGGCGCATCGGCCCGAGGCACTCGCCCCAGCCGGAGGTGCCGTCCTCCGTGACGACCTCGACCAGGCAGTGAGCGCGAGAGTCGAAGCGGGAGAAGGCCGATTCGAAGGGAGCCTCGAGCCGGTGCTCGAGCAGGTGCGTGCGGATCTCGGCGATGCGGGTCGAGGCCATGGCGCAGCCTAGCCTCGGCAGTGGGCCCGGACCAGCGGCGCCAGCAGCTCGTGCTCGACCTCGGTCAGGTCGGTCAGCGGCGGGCGCACCGGCCCGCAGTCGCGCCCGGCGAGCCGCAGGCCCGCCTTGATGATCGAGACGGCGTAGCCCGGGCTGCGGTCGCGGATCGCGGAATAGGGATAGAAGAAGCCGGTCAGCAGCTCCTGCAGGGTCGCGCGGTCCTGCTCGCCGAGCGCCCGGTGGAAGGTCAGCGCCATCTCCGGCGCGAAGTTGAAGATCGCCGAGGAGTAGGTCGAGACGCCCGCGGCGTCGTAGGCCTCGGCGTAGAGCTCGTGGGTCGGCATGCCGCCGATGTAGACGAGCCGGTCGCCGAGGCTGGCGGTGACCTGGCGCACCGTCGCGATGTCGCCCGAGCCGTCCTTGAAGCCGATCAGGTTCGGGCAGGCCTCGGCCAGGCGCGCCAGGGTGTCGGCCTTGAGGATGGCGTTGTCGCGATTGTAGACGACGACGCCAATGCGGATCGCGCCGCAGACCGCCTTGACGTGGGCGAAGAGGCCCTCCTGCGAGGCGCCGACCAGGTAGTGCGGCAGCAGCAGGATGGCGTCGGCGCCGGCCCGCTCGACGCCCTCGGCCAGCTCGCAGGCCATGGCGGTGCCGTAGCCGCAGCCGGCGATGATCGGGACCGCGCCCGAGACCTCCTTGGCCGCCCGCGTCGCCTCGCAGACCTCGGCGGGGGTCAGCGAGAAGAACTCGCCGGTGCCGCCGGCGGCGAAGAGGGCCGCCGCCTCGAAGCCGGCGAGCCAGCCGACGTGGGCACGGTAGCGCTCAAGGTCGAATGAGAGGTCGGCGCGGAAGGGGCTGACCGGGAAGGACAGCAGGCCGCTGGCGATGCGGGCCTTGAGGGCAGCGTGATCCATGGTTCGGGGTCCGGTCTGGAGGAATGCGCCGCGAGCGGCGCGCCGGGAGCTGCCGGTACGATATGTCCTCCTCCCGCCCAGTCAAGTCATATGATGACTTCGCGGGCTGGGCCCTTGCGCTCTCATGGTTCGACAGGCTCACCATGAAGCGACGGCGAAGCCTGTGGCGTCCCACCCGTCGCTTCGTGGTGAGCCTGTCGAACCACGCAAGCGCAAGGGCGAACCACGCAAGCGCAGCGGCCGCACCGCCGGCGGCCGTCGCCAGCTCCTACCGCGCCTCGCGACGCAGGCGCTGGTAGCGCTCCAGGCTGCCCTTGAGGTGGATGCGCATGGCCTCGCGGGCGGCCTCGGCGTCGCCCTGGCAGATGGCGGCCATGATGGTCTCGTGCTCGCCCTGCAGCTGGCGCACGTAGGCCGGCGTGCGCACCGGGGAAGCACCGCGGTCGGAGAGCTGCGAGCGCGGGATGGTGCGTCGCCCGAGGAACTCGAAGAACTCGCCGAAATGCCGGTTGTTGGTCGCCTCGGCGATCGCGAGATGAAAGGCGAAGTCGGCGTCCTCGGCCGCCTCGCCGCGCGCGATGGCCGCGGCGATCTCTTCGTAGCGCTCGCGGATCTTGGCCTCCTGGGCCGGCGAGCGGCGCTCGGCGGCGAGGCCCGCCGCCTCGATCTCGACCGCGGCGCGCAGCTCCAGCGTCTCGATTACCGAGGAGATCTTGCCGGCGTCCTCGCTGAGCAGGCTGAGGCCCGAGCTCGGACGCACCGCCTCGCGCACGAAGACGCCGATGCCCTGGCGCGGCTCGACCAGGCCGTCGGCGCGCAGGCCGGCGATCGCCTCGCGCACCACCGTGCGGCTGACGCCGAGCTGCCGGATCAGCGCCTGCTCGGTGGGCAGCTTGTCGCCAGGCTGCAGGCCGCCGCTGCCGATCCGCTCGCGCAGGTCCGCGATGACCATCTGTGTCAGGTTCCGGCGCGGCCGTGTCGCCGGCCGCCGGGCCGCAAGTTCCGTCATTCCCCTCTCCGAGTCGGCTCTCGATACTGCAGCCCACTATAGCCGCTCGCCGAGATTGACGCTGGTCAGGCTAATTCATATGATGTCTGATGTCTAGAACGCCGGGCCGACAGCCGCCTGCTGCCGCAAACCGGGCTCACGAGGGAGGAAAGTAAAATGCGCAAGACAGGACTGCTGGGCCTCGCCGCCGCGGCGCTGACCGCCGGCCTGCTGCTGGGTGCCGCGACCGGCCAAGCCAAGGAGTGGCGCGGCTGGAACATCCACGTCCCCGACTACCCGGTCTCCCTGGGCATGGACGCCTTCGCCGAGATGATCGCCGAGCGCTCGGACGGGCGCCTGACCGCCAAGACCTACCATTCCGGCGTGCTCGGCGACCAGCCCGACGCGATCGAGCAGGTCCGGCTCGGCGGCATCGACTTCGCCGTCTTCAACCTGGGCCCGATGGGCCAGGTCGTGCCGGCGACCAACGTCGTCTCGCTGCCCTTCATCTTCAAGAACCTCGACCACATGCACCGGGTCATGGACGGCCCGATCGGCGAGGAGCTCAGCGCCGCCATGGCCGAGAAGGGCCTGGTCGCCCTCGCCTGGTACGATTCGGGTGCGCGCTCCTTCTACAACACCAAGCGGCCGATCGAGACGCCCGACGACGTCAAGGGCATGAAGATCCGGGTCATGAGCAACGACCTCTTCGTCGGCATGATCGAGGCGATGGGCGGAAACGCCACGCCGATGGCCTTCGGCGAGGTCTACCAGTCGCTGAAGACGGGGGTCGTCGACGGCGCCGAGAACAACTGGCCGTCCTACGAGTCGACCAACCACTTCGAGGTCGCCGGCTACTATTCCAACTCCGAGCACCTGATCATCCCGGAGTGCGTCTGCATCAACAAGGCGCTCTGGGACTCGCTGTCGGCCGACGACCAGGCGCTGGTCAGGCAGGCGGCCCGCGAAAGCGCGGACCTGCAGCGCAAGCTCTGGGCCGAGCGCGCGGAGGCGAGCCGCGACAAGGTCGTGGCCGCCGGCGTCAAGTTCAACGAGATCCAGGACAAGGCGGCCTTCCAGGCGGCCATGGAGCCGGTCCATGCGGCCTTCCTGGAAAAGAACCCGGAGCTGAAGGAACTGGTCGAGAAGATCAAGGCGACCGACTGAGCCTGCTGCGATGACGCCCGGCCGGACGAAGCCCGTCCGGCCGGGCTTCTGCCCGACCCTCCTGCCCTGCCCCGGACCGCCCGCCTCATGACCGACCCTCTCGAGCCGCGCCTGGCGCCCAGCGGTCCCGAACGGGCGCTCGACCGCGCGCTCGACGCCCTGGCGCGCCTGGTCACCCTGGTCTCGGGCTGCTGCCTGGTCCTGCTGATCGCGATCTTCGGCTGGCTGGTGTTCGGCCGCTACGTGCTGAACGAGACGCCGACCTGGGCCGAGCAGCTCGGCCTGCTGCTGATCGTCGTCATCACCTTCCTGTCGGCCGCGGTCGGGGTCCACGAGCAGCGCCACCTGTCGGTCGACTTCCTGCGCGACGCCCTGCCGCGCGGGGCACGGCGCACCCTGATGGTGGTCGGTGACCTGGTGATGGCCGGCTTCGGCCTGCTGATGGCCCTGCACGCCTGGCACCTCGTGGTCTTCAAGTGGTCCTCCTCGATTCCCCTGCTCGACCTGCCCGAGGGCCTGCGCAGCCTGCCCCTGACCGTTTGCGGCCTGCTGCTGGTGCTCTTCGCCGGCAGCCGCGCGCTGCGCCGCGCGCTCGGCCGCTATCCCTGGCAGGACGATCACCTCCTGGAGTCGCTCGGCGCGGCGCCGCCCGAGGGCGCGCCGCTGGCGCCGCCGACCTTCGAGGCCCCCCGCGCCGAGCGGCGGCGCTGAGCCATGGGCCTCGCCCTGCTGCTCGGGATCTTCGCGGTCGGCGTCGTCATCGGCGTCCCGGTCGCCTTCGCGCTCGGCGTCGCCGCGGTCGCCGCCTTCGCCTACGAGGGGCTGCCGCTGCTGATCGCCTTCCAGCGCATCCTCTCGGGCATCTCGGTCTTCTCGCTGCTCGCCATTCCCTTCTTCATCTTCGCCGGCGAGCTGATGCTGCACGGCGGCATCGCCCAGCGCCTGGTGCAGCTGGCCGCCGCGGCGGTCGGCTCGCTGCGCGGCGGGCTCGGCCAGGTCAACGTCTTCTCCTCGATGCTGTTCGGCGGCATCTCCGGCTCGGCGGTCGCCGACGTCTCGGCGCTCGGCTCGATCCTGATCCCGGTGATGAAGGAGAAGGGCTACGACGCCGACTATGCGGTCAACGTCACGGTGACCTCCTCCCTGGCCGGCATCATGATCCCGCCGAGCCACAACATGATCCTCTACGCGGTGGCGGCGGGCGGCGGCATCTCGGTGTCGAAGCTGTTCATCGCCGGCATCGTGCCCGGCGTCATCATGTGCATCTGCCTTGCCGTCGCCGCCTACCTGGTGGCGGTCCGCCGCGGCTATGCCGCCGAGCGCTTCCCCGGGTGGCGCAGCCTGCTGCTCAGCGCGGCGACCGCGATCCCCGGGCTGTTCACCGCCGTGATCATCGTCGGCGGCGTGCTCTCCGGGATCTTCACGGTGACCGAATCCGGCGCGATCGGCGTAATCTACGCGCTCGCCGTCACGACACTGGTCTACCGCCAGCTCAGCTGGGCGAAGTTCCGCATCGCTGTGCTCTCGGCGGTGCGCACCACGGCGATGGTCATGATCCTGGTCGGCTGCGCCACCGCCTTCGCCTACCTGCTGGCGCTCTACCGGGTCCCCGAGCAGCTGACCGGCGCGCTGACCGCGATCTCCAGCGACCCGATCGTGATCCTGCTGATGCTCAACGTCATGCTGCTGGTGCTCGGCATGATCATGGACATGGCCGCCCTGATCCTGATCTGCACGCCGATCTTCCTGCCGGTCGTGGCCTCCTTCGGCATGGACCCGATCCAGTTCGGCATGATCCTGATGATGAACCTGGGCCTCGGCCTCTGCACGCCCCCGGTCGGCGCCTGCCTGTTCGTCGGCTGCGCCATCGGCGGCGTCAGGATCGAGCGCGCCGTGGTCACGATCTGGCCGTTCTACCTGGCGATCCTGACGGCCCTCATGCTGACCACCTTCATCCCGGCGATCTCCCTGACCCTGCCCGGCTGGATCGGTTAGCTTGGATTTCTCATACTGGAAGAGACGCCGGCAACCACCGCGGGAGAGCTTCGATGAATCGTCTTCTGATCACCGGCGCGGCCGGCAGCCTGGGCCGCCTGCTGCGCGAGCGCCTGGCCGGCTACGCGAGCGTCCTCAGGCTCTCCGACATCGCCGACCTCGGCCAGGCCGGCCCCGGCGAGGAGCTGGTGCCCTGCGATCTCGCCGAAGCCGCCGCGGTCGACAGCCTGGTCGAGGGCTGCGACGGCATCGTCCACCTGGGCGGCGTCTCGGTCGAGAACACCTTCGAGAACATCCTGCAGTCCAACTTCCGCGGCACCTACAACCTGTTCGACGCCGCCCGGCGCCACGGCGCCCCGCGCATCCTCTTCGCCAGCTCCAACCACGCGATCGGCTTCCACCGCCGCGAGGATAGGCTCGACGGCGGCTCCAGGCAGAAGCCCGACAGCCTCTACGGCCTGTCGAAGGCCTACGGCGAGAACCTGGGCAGCTACTACTTCGACAAGTTCGGGCTGGAGAACGTCGCGGTGCGCATCGGCTCCTGCTATCCCGAGCCCAAGGACCGCCGGATGCTGGCGACCTGGCTGAGCCCCGACGACTTCGTGCGCCTGGTCAAGCGCGTCTTCGAGGCGACGCGAGTCGGCCACACGGTGCTCTACGGCGCCTCGGCCAACCGCGAGCAGTGGTGGGACAACGGCCATGCCGCCTTCCTCGGCTGGGTGCCGCAGGACAGCTCCGAGCAGTTCCGCGCCAAGGTCGAGGCCGCCCACCCGCGCCAGGACCCCGACGACCCCGCCGTGCGCTTCCAGGGCGGCAGCTTCGCCGCCGCGGGCCACTTCGAGGACTGATCGGCGGCCGGGCGGCCGGTTGCCCCATGCCGGAGACATGGCGGACAGGTCGCCCGGCGCCACCGTCGCTTCATGGTGAGCCTGTCGAACCATGCGAGCGCCGAGACCCGGCCGCCAGGGTGCCCCTGCGATAGTGCACCTAGCCCCGAAGCGCCCACACCCTGTCGGCCGGTGCGCGGGGCGGCGATCAAGCCCTTCCTGCGCAGCCTAGTTGCTGCCCATCGCATGTCATACTGCCAAGTGTAGAACAGCGGCCCCGAGGCGCGGAGTTCGGGTTGACGTCGCGCCCAAATGAATTCTGCCACCTGGAGGATGCTGGCCTCACCGCCGTGGTGCTTCAGGGCTTCCACTACCCAGTCTCCGAGGTCGTGCCGGGTTGCCATGACACTGCTCCACTGGAAGTAAGGAATTCAACGCTAGGTGGTCGAGTTCGATTCGGCAAGTGGGCGGCAGCTTCGCCGTCGCGGGCACTGCGAGGACTGTTCAGCGGCCGGGCGGCGGCGGGAAGCGGTCGAGGAAGGCCCGCGCCCGCGACAGGGGGTCGCGTAGGAACTGTGAAGGCTCGCGCAGCCGGAGCCCATCGTACTGCCGCGACTTCGGCTCCGAGATCAGCACCTCCGTCGGCAGCTCTACGAACGTCGCGTCCCATCCCGGCCACCACCTGCGGGCCTTGTCGAAGGTGTGGTCGAGATAGCGCCGGCGCTCGGCGTAGCCGTGGTAGTCGAAGGTCCAGTCGGCCGTCGCGACGAAGATGTGGTTGCTGGCGTGACCTCGCGCGGGTCTGAGCCAGAGCGCGCGCGCGCCCGAGCCGCCATAGCGCTCCATGAAGGCAAAGGCCAGGATATGGCAGGCGCCGCACGCGAAGAAGACGCGGTCCGGCAGCGCCCACCGCTTGGCCTGATCGGACTTGTCGTAGCCCGGCGTCCCGATCCTGTACATGCCTCCTGATCCTGCACATGGGACGGGGATGCAAGCGCGGCGGGCGAAGCGCGATTGTCGGCGCCCCCGGCCAGGGGCGGCAGCGGCGGGGTTCCTGCGCTTGCATGGTTCGACAAGCTCACCATGAAGCGACGGGCGGGCAGGTGCAGGCGGCGCGGCAGCTTCGAGGACTGATCGGCGGGCGGCCTTGCCGGCAACCCCCTGCCGGAAGGCGGTGGGACAGGGCACTCGGCGCTACCGTCGCTTCATGGTGAGCTTGTCGAACCATGCGAGCGCCGAGACCCGGCCGCCAGGGTGCCTCCGCCGCCCCGCCCCTGCACCTGCCGCCTCCGGCAAGGGGCGGCAGCGGCAGGGTTCCGGCGCTTGCATGGTTCGACAAGCTCACCATGAAGCGACGGGCGGGCGGGCGCAGGCGGCCCGGCAGCTTCGCCGCTGCGGGGCACGTCGAGGATCGATCGGCGGCCGGCCGGCCGGCTGCCCCCTGCCGGAGTCAGGGCGGACAGGCACCCGGCGGCCCCGTCACCCGGCGCCACCGCAACCCGGCGCCCCCGTCGCTTCATGGTGAGCCTGTCGAACCATGCGAGCGCCGAGACCCGGCCGCCCGGGGTTGCTCCGCCGCCCCGCTGCCGTTCGCGCACGGGCTAGGGAATCGGCGGACGCTCGGCTAGGCTGCCGTACCGCTTTCGTTCCCAGAGCTCCCGGCCATGCCCAGCGACAGCCTGCCCCTCGTCACCAACCGCCAGGCGCGGCGCCTGCTGCTGCAGGCCCAGGGCCTGGCCGAGCCGCCGAACCGCAAGCTCGACCTCGCGGGGCTCCAGGACCTGGTCGAGCGGCTCGGATTCGTCCAGGTCGACTCCATCAACATCGTCGAGCGCGCCCACCACCAGATCCTCTTCTCGCGCAACCAGACCTACCGGCAGAAGCAGCTCGCCCGCCTGCTCGAAGGCGAGCGCAGCCTGTTCGAGAACTGGACCCACGACGCGGCGATCCTGCCGAGCCGCTTCTGGACCTGGTGGCAGCCGCGCTTCGAGCGCGAGCGCGAGCGCCTCGCCGGCCGCTGGCGCAACTGGCACGGCGCCGACTTCGAGAGCTACATCGGCCATGTCGCCGCGCGGGTCGCCGCCGAGGGCCCGCTGATGGCCCGCGACTTCGGCGCCTACCGGCCTAAGGGGTCGCAAGGCTGGTGGGACTGGCATCCCGAGAAGGTCGCGCTGGAGTACCTCTGGCGCACCGGCGTCCTGGCCGTGGCCAGGCGCGTCGCCTTCCAGAAGGTCTACGACCTCGCCGAGCGGGTGATTCCGGCAGCGCACCGGGGACCGCCGCCCGACGGGCAAGCCTTCCGCGACTGGAACTGCCGCAGCGCCCTGGAGCGCCTGGTCTTCGCGACCCCGGGCGAGATCGCCCGCTTCTGGGACGCGCTGAGCCCGGCCGAGGCGACCGCCTGGTGCCACGAGGCCCTGGCCGCCGGCGAGCTGGTCGAGGTCGCGGTCGAGGGCGCCGACGGCGGCCGGCGCGCCGCCTTCGCCTTCGCCGGCCTGCCCGAGCGCCTGGCGGCCGAGCCGGAGGTCTGCCAGCCGCCCGCCCGCCTGCGCGCGCTCAGTCCTTTCGACCCCCTGATCCGCGACCGCCAGCGCCTGGAGCGGGTCTTCGGCTTCGACTACCGCATCGAGGTCTTCGTGCCGGCGCCCAAGCGCCGCTACGGCTACTACGTCTTCCCGCTGCTCGAGGGCGAGCGCCTGGTCGGCCGCGCCGACCTCAAGGCCGACCGCCGGGCCGACACCCTGAAGGTCCAGGGCCTGTGGTGGGAGCCGAAGGTGCGCGCCGCCCGCGGCCGCACGGCGGCGCTGGAGGCCGAGCTCGAGCGGCTGCGGCGCTTCGCCTGCGTCGGGCGGGTCGCGCTGCCCTGAACGGCGCGGCACCGCCTGGCACCGGCGGGACCGCGCTCCTTTCCCTGCCCCGGCGAAATCCGCTATGCCTGCCTGCAGTCAAGAAACCTTCAGGGGAGACGACCCATGGACAGCAGCAGGCGCGCCCTTGCGCGCGGACTCTTCGGCGGCCTCGCGCTGCTCGCGGCGGTTGGCCTCGCCGCCGAGACGGCCCGGGCCGAGACGCGGGTGACCTACAAGTCGGCCAAGTCGACCTCCTCCTACTACCAGATGGGCGTGCAGATCGCCGAGGCGGTCGCCCGGGCGACCGGCGGCGAGATCGTCGTCAGCGGCGAGGAGAGCCAGGGCTCGGTGCAGAACGTGAAGGAGGCGGCCAAGCGCGGCGGCTCCTACGTCTTCACGACGCCGCCCGGCCTGGTCAAGCTGGCCGCCGGCGGCAAGGCGATGTTCGAGGGCGACGACACCGCGCCCTACCAGGAGATCCGCGGCCTCTTCCCGATCCCCTTCCTAACCATGCACCTGGTCGTGCGCGAGGACGCCGGCATCGACGGCTGGGATGACCTGGCAGGCAAGACCCTGCTGA
This sequence comes from Tistlia sp., assembly GCF_040905785.1. NCBI lineage: Bacteria > Pseudomonadati > Pseudomonadota > Alphaproteobacteria > Rhodospirillales > Rhodovibrionaceae > Tistlia > Tistlia sp. Next base: position 28,069 of record NZ_JBBDQW010000069.1, on the reverse strand, counting down.
TCGGCAAGGGCAGCTTCGGCGCCAGCGAGGGCGCCAAGTACCTCGGCCTGTTCGGCCTGGAGGGCAAGGTCGAGCTGGCCGACGCCGAGCTGAACTCGGCGGTGCCGGCCCTGCAGAACGGCCAGATCGACGGCTTCGTCACGGCCGGCAGCCACCCGGCGCCCAACGTCATGGAGGCCGCCGCCGGCACCGGCATCAAGCTGCTCTCGATGAGCGACGAGCAGATCGCCCTGACCGGGCGCGACAAGCTGGTGATCCCCGCGGGCACCTACGACGGCGTCGAGACCGATGTCGCGACCACGACCCTGCCGGTCGCGGCCTACGCCACGGCGGCCATGGCGGAGGAGACGGCCTACCAGCTGACCAAGGGCTTCTGGGAAGCCAAGGCGGAGATGGCCGAGACCGCGCCCTGGTGGGACGCCATCACGCCGGACCTGCTGGCGGTGCTCGGCGCCGAGCTGCATCCCGGGGCGGCGCGCTACTACAAGGAAGCCGGCATCGAGCTGCCGGCTTCCTGACCGCGGAGCCTGCGCCGGCGGCCCCGACCGTGCGCTTCATGGTTCGACAGGCTCACCACGAAGCGACGGGAACTTCGGCGCAGGCCCCTCACGCTTCCTGGTTCGACAGGCTCACCATGAAGCGACGGGGACGTCGGCGCAGGGCTCTCATCGCTTCGTGGTTCGACAGGCTCGCCCATGAAGCGACAGGGGCTTCGGCGCAGGCCTCTCCATCGCTTCCTGGTTCGACAGGCTCACCATGAAGCGACGGTTGGGTCAGCGCGGGTGTTTCCGTCGCTTCATGGTGAGCCTGTCGAACCAGGAAGTGCACCGTCGCCGACGCGACCTACCTCCTACCCTCCCGGCCCGTCCATGACCCTTCACGATGGTGACAGACTCGCCGGCGCGCTGCGCTGGGCCGCCGGCCTCCTGGCTCTCGCCAGCGTGGTCTTCCACCTCTGGCTGGTGTTCAGCGGGCTGGTGCCGAACCTGATCAGCCGTCCGGTCCACCTGGCCCTGGCCCTGCCCTGGGTCTTCCTGCTGGTGCCCTACCGGACGGCGCTGGGACGCGGCGCGGGCGTGCTGTTCTGCCTGGCCGGCGTCGCCGCCTGCGCCTGGGTTGCGCTCAACCGGGCCGAGCTGGAGGACCAGTACGGCAGCCTGGAGGGCGGCTTCCAGGTCGCCGTCGCCCTGCTGCTGCTCGCCGTCGTCCTGGAGATGGCGCGCCGGGCGGTCAAGATGGCGCTGCCGGCGGCGGCCCTGGTGGCCCTGGCCTACGGCCTGCTCGGCCAGCATCTGCCGGGGCGCATGGGCCATCCGGGGATTCCGCTGGAGTCCTTCCTCGGCACCCTGACCATCGCCGAGGGCGGCATCTGGGGGCCGCTGACCGGGATCTCGGTCAACATCGTCGCGGTCTTCGTAATCTTCGGCGCGGCGATCGGCGCCGGCCTCGGCGGCGAGGCCTTCATGGCCCTGGCGACGCGCCTCGCCGGCCGGCTCGAGGCCGGGGCCGCCAAGGTCTCGGTGCTGGCCTCGGCGCTGTTCGGCTCGATCTCCGGCTCGGCCTCGGCCAACGTCGCCTCGACCGGGGCGATCACCCTGCCGGCGATGAAGCGGCTCGGCTACCCGGCCTCGCTCGCCGCCGCCGTCGAGGCGACGGCCTCGACCGGCGGCCAGATCATGCCGCCGCTGATGGGCGCCGGCGCCTTCGTCATGGCCGAGCTGCTGCGCACCCGCTACACCGCGATCGTCGAGGCGGCCCTGTTCCCGGCGCTGCTGTTCTTCGTCGCGGTCTGGTTCGGCATCGCCCTCTTCGCCCGGCGCTACGGCCTCAAGCCGATGGCCGCCGAGGAGATTCCGGCCTGGCGCCGGGTCGGGCGGCTGTCGCCCTTCTTCCTGATCCCCTTCGGGGTGCTGCTCTGGGCGATGTTCGCGGCCGGCCGCACGCCGCAGTACGCCGCCGCCCTGGCGACCTTCGCGGCGCTTGCCCTGATGCTCCTCGACGACCGCTGGCGGCCGGCGCTCGGCCGCCTGCTGCCGCGCCTGAGCGAGGCCGCCGTCGCCGCGGCGCGCCAGATCGCCGTGATCGCCTCGATCATCATCTGCGCCGGCATCGTCGTCGGCGTGCTGAACCAGACCGGCCTCGGAGTGAAGATCACCTCGGCGATCCTGACCCTGTCGGACGGCTCGCTCTACCCGGCGCTGCTGCTGACCGCCCTCGCCTGCCTGATCCTGGGCATGGAGGTGCCGACCACGGCGGCCTACGTGATCTGCGTCTCGGTCGCCGGGCCGGCGCTGCAGAAGCTCGGCCTGCCGCCGCTGCAGGCGCACCTCTTCGTGTTCTGGTACGCCCTGCTCTCGACCATCACGCCGCCGGTCTGCGGCACGGTCTTCATCGCCGCCGGCATGGCCGAGGCGCCCTGGCTGAAGGTCGCCGGCCAGGCCATGCGCCTGGGCCTCGGGCTCTACGTCGTGCCGCTCGCCTTCATCGCCAGCCCGAGCCTGCTCGATCCGCTCGGACAGCCGGCCTGGGCGATCCTCGCCTTCCTGAAGACCGCGCTCGGACTGTGGCTCCTGGCCCGCGCCCTGGTCCGCGCCGAGGACCCCTGGTGGCTGCGCCTGGCGAGCGCGCTCATCGCCGTCGCCCTCGCCTTCCTGCCGACGCGGGGGGTTCTCGGCATGGCGTTCTGAGCGGCTAGGGGTTGCCCCACATCTGCATCAGGTTGCCGTAGACCTTCTGCAGGCGGATCGCCTGGGGGTGCTCCAGGCCCTCCTTGGTCGTCTTCATGAAGAAGTCGAGCGACTGGGCGAGGTCGATCAGGATCTGGCGCTGGGCGGCCATGCGCACGCTCGACTGGATCCAGCAGATCGCGACCCGCCGCTCGCCGGCCGTGACCGGCTCGACCCGGTGCAGCACGGTGGTCGGGTAGAGCACCGCCGCGCCGGCCTGCAGCTTGATCGGCTGCGGGCGCATGTCGGTGTCGAGCACCAGCTCGCCGCCCTGGTAGTCCTCCGGCCGGTTCAGGAACACCGTCATCGAGAGATCGGCGCGAAAGCGGTGCGGCGGACCGCTCATCATGACGTTGTCGCTGTGGTCACCGTAGAACTCGCCGACGCCGTAGCGCGAGAACAGGAAGGGGCCGATCAGCGAGGGCAAGGCGATCAGCTGGAAGTCGCGGCTGCGGCTGACGGCGGCCCGGACGATGGCATCGACGCCCGCCCGCTCGGCCGCCCCCGCCCGAACTTCCCGGTTGCGCTTGCGCGACTTGATCGCGATGCCGACGGTCTGGCGACCGTCGACGAAGGGCGCTGCCTCGAGCAGGCCGTGGATCTCGCCGAGTTCCTGGTCGGTCAGCAGCTTCGGCAGGCAGAACAGCATCGTCGCTTCCTCGTCGCGCCGGTTTGCGTGCGGCTGCCATAGGCCCGGCGGCGCGATTTGGCGAGAGGGATTCTCGTCCTGACGCGTCGCGCGGGCGGTCGTGGTACACTTTTCCGATGAGCGGCCGGAACGCGACGGCACCAGCGAAAGACCCCCACCGGCCGCGGTGAGGGAGGATCGTCCACAGCCATGCAGATCGTTCTCGAACCCGGCGACTTCGGACGCCTGTCCGCCAGCACCCAGCGCGAGCTGCTCGGTCTCCTGGGTGCCGCCCCGCGAGCCGCCGCCGCGGCCCCGGAAAGCGAGCTGCGCTGGCGCGCGCCCTACGCGCTGTCGCGCGAGCAGGCCGAGCGACTGGTCGCCAGCCTGCCCGGCAAGGCGCAGCGACGCCTCGCGCTCTTCGCCACGCCCACCGGCCGCGTCAAGATGCAGGACCTGATGGCGGTCGACGACTCCCGCGACCTGCGCTCGACCAGCCGGTTCGTGCGCGACATGGCCACGCGCCTGCGCCGCATGGTCGACGACCCGGAGAAGAAGGCCCAGCTGATCCAGTGGGACTTCGACGCGACCCGCTGGGACAAGTCGAAGCAGACCATCGTCGACGGCGTCTACTACGTGGCGCCGGAGACGGCGGCGATCCTGCGTGAGCTGTTCGACGAGGGATAGGGCCCGGGGGAAGCCACGCGGCACCCGGACGAGGCCTGGCCGCGCTTTGCGGCTTAAATGCTTCTTAAGGCTCGCATCCTAGGGTCGGCAGGCGAACGTCACCCCTTCCCGCCGCCCCAGGAGCCCCGGCCCAGGCATGGACATAGTTGCCCGCCACGGACTGCAGCAGAGCCGTCAGGCGACCCTGCTGCTGGAAAGCGCCCAGCGTCTGGGCAAGCGTCGTCACGGCCGCTGCGCCATGCACCTGCGCCTGTCCCGCCTGGTCACGGACGAGACGCCGCCGCAGCACATGCGGATCGCCGTCTCGGTCTTCGAGACCGGCATCCAGGGGCTGGAGGGCGAGCTGTTCGTGCTCGACAACTTCGACCTGGTGTTCCTCGGCATCGACCGCCAGGTGTCGGCGCTGGAGAAGGCCGTCGAGAAGGTCGAGTTCCTGCTGCAGGGCGATCCGGCGGCCGAGAAGATCGACCGCGCCGGCGGTTATGCCCGCTGGTTCGACCTGGCGATCGACTACGACGACTTCATGAGCCAGTGCCGCCAGCTCGCCGTCGAGGAGGAACAGCGCCGGCTCAATCGCGCCAGCCTCGAGGGCCGCAGCGCGCGGCGCCAGCCCCGCCAGGAGCTCGATCTCAGCGGCCTCGCGGAGCTGGAGCGAGCGCTCAACTCGGCGGACATTTCCGCGCTGGTCCGCCAGCAGCCGGTCTGCGCGGTCGGCGCCAACATGCGCCCGACCCGCGTGCTGACCGAATTCTTCACCTCGATCCGCGACGTCGAGAAGGTGCTGTCGCCGGACACCGACCTGGCGCAGAACCGCCTGCTGTTCCAGTACCTGACCCTGGTCCTCGACAAGCGGATGCTGGCGCACCTGCGCAAGAACGGCAATCGCCGCCTCGGCCGCTACATCTCGGTCAACCTCAACGTCGCCTCGCTGATCAGCCCGGCCTTCCTGTCGTTCGACGCCGACCTGCCGGTCGGAGTGCGCGGCAAGATCATCCTCGAGCTGCAGCAGCCCGACGTCTACGCCGACCTGCGCGCCTACAGCTTCGGGCGCGACCTCGCCAAGCAGCAGGGCTACCGCCTCTGCCTCGACGGCGTGACCCGTCACAGCCTGCCGTTGATCGACCGCGAGCGCCTGGGCGTCGACTTCGTCAAGCTGATCTGGAACGACGAGCTGCGCAGCGCCATCGAGGGCAAGGGGCGCCCGGAGATCGAGGAGGCGGTCAGGCGGGTTGGCCTGCAACACCTGATTCTGCACCGCTGCGAGACTGAGGATGTCGTGAAGGCCGGCCATTCCCTGGGCATCCAGCTGTTCCAGGGCCACTTCATCGACGCGCTGCTGCCGTCCGAGGAGCAGCAGGAGGCGCGCTCGGCGCTCGAGGCGGACAGCCGGAAGGGTTGACCCGGAATCCTTGCCGCCCCGGTGTCTCCGGCCTCAGCTCGCCGCGTCCTCGGCCTCCGCCTCGCGCGGGTCCGGCAGCCACTCGGCCTTCAGCTCCGCCAACAGCGCGCGCAGCCCCGCCTCGGCGCGGTCGAGCAGCCCGGCGTCGGTCGCGCGCAGCACCAGGGAAGTGCCGAAGCGGCCGCCGCGCTGGAAGGGGTAGCTGCCCATCTCGACCTCGGGGAAGCGCGCCTGCAGGGCCGTCAGGCCCGGCGCCACCACGGACTCCGGTACCGCCACGGGAAAGCTGCGGGTCTGCAGCGGCCGACCGCCGACCAGCTCGTGGCACAGGCTCTCGAACTGCGCCTGCATGATCTTGGGGATGCCGGCCAGCACGTAGACGTTCTCGATCTTCAGCCCCGGCGCCACCGAGACCGGATTGTCGACGAGGCTGGCACCCTCGGGCGCGCGCGCCATGCGCAGGCGCGCCTCGTTGATCTCGGCGCCGTAGTGGGCCTCGAGCAGCCGGCGCGCCTCCGGATGCACGACCACCGGCCGGCCGAAGGCCCTGGCGACGCAGTCGACGGTGATGTCGTCGTGGGTCGGGCCGATCCCGCCCGTCGTGAAGACGTAGTCGTAGCGGGCACGCAGGCTGTTGACCGCCTCGACGATCGCCGCCTCCAGGTCGGCGACGACCCGGGCCTCCATCAGTCGCACGCCGAGCGCATTCAGCCGCTCGCCGAGGAAGGCGAGGTTGGCGTCCTTGGTGCGTCCCGAAAGGATCTCGTTGCCGATGATCGCGACGCCGGCGGTCACCGTCCGCTCGCCGGCTGCCGGCTCCGCGAGGCCCTCGGGCCCCTCGTCCCCGCCGCTCATTGCCGGCGGAGACCCTTGCTTTCCATGCAGGACGCATAGGCCCGGTCGAAGGTCGAGCTCTCGCCGACCTGCGACAGGCGGTCGGAGAAGGCGCCGACGTCGGATCCCAGGCTGCCGAAGCCGCTGGGGTCGCCGCGGTCCTGCTCGATGCGCCGGTCGTGAGCGACCGTCGCCCTGGCGTAGCGATAGCAGCTCGCGATGTCCTCCTCGCTCGCGGACCGTGCCGCGGGCGGCGCAGCGGCGCCCTCCGGCGCCGTCCCGCCCGGCGGGGGCGGCGCGGCGAGCGAGCCGTCCAGGTCCGGCGGCGCCGCCACCTTGCCGGTGGCCGCGGGCGTGGCACCGGAGCTGTCCGGGCGGACCTCGCGCTCGGCGCAGGCCGCCAAGCCGAGGGAGAGGGAGATCGCGAGGATCGAAGGCAGGGTCAAGCGCATGGCGATAACCTGTAACGCCTGCGACGCTCCGACAAGCGCAGATTTCGGACGACCCCTCCCCGCCTCGCGCGGGACGACCGCTTGCAGCGCCCGGGCGCGCCGTGCAACCAAGCCCGCATGCTGTTCGCCGAGCCCCTGGTCGAGGGGCGCCTGCTACGCCGCTACAAGCGCTTCCTGGCCGACGTCGAGCTCGGCGACGGGCGCCGGCTGACCGCGCACTGCCCGAATCCGGGCGCCATGCTCGGGCTGAGCGCGCCCGGCTCCCGGGTCTGGTTGGCGCCCGGGCGGCCAGGCAACAAGCTGCCCTTCTCCTGGGAGCTGGTCGAGGCCGACGGCACGCTGGTCGGCATCAACACCGCGCGCCCCAACCGCTTGGTCGAGGAGGCCCTGGCCGGCGGCCGGATTCCCGCGCTCTCCGGCTATTCCGGCCTGCGCCGCGAGGTCCGCTACGGCCGCGCCAGCCGCGTCGACCTGCTGCTCGAGGGGCCGGGCCAGCCGCCCTGCTACCTGGAGGTCAAGAACGTCCACCTGCGCCGCCGGCCCGGCCTGGCGGAGTTTCCCGACTGCGTCACGGCGCGCGGCGCCAGGCACCTGCTCGAACTCGCGGATGCCGCCGAGGCCGGAGCCCGCGCGGTCATGCTCTATGTCGTGCAGCGCACCGACTGCGATCGCCTGTCGCTTGCGCGCGATCTCGATCCCGTCTATGCCCGCAGCTTCGCCGAGGCCAGCGCGCGCGGCGTCGAGGCTCTGTGCTGGGCCTGCAGCATCTCGACCGCCGGGATCGAGGTGATTCGCCCCCTGGCCATCGAGGCTTGAAGCAGCCGCGCGCCGTGGCAAACTAGGGAAGGTTCATCCGGCTGCACCGCGTCGCGAAGCCGGCGGCTTCGTTGCAGCCGTTTCGTGCAGTCATTTCGGAAAGCAGTGCCATGCAGGATCAAGCCGCCGTCCTTCAGGAGTCACGGCAGATCAAGCTCCACCTGGCCGAGGACTTCGAGGCGATGCGCCGGGCCGGGCGGCTCGCGGCCGAAGTGCTCGACTTCGTGACGCCGCACGTGCAGCCCGGCGTCACCACCGAGGCGCTCGACAAGCTGTGCCACGACTATATCCTCGAGCGCGGCGCGGTGCCGGCGCCGCTCGGCTACCGCGGCTTCCCGAAGTCGATCTGCACCTCGGTCAACCACGTCGTCTGCCACGGCATACCCACCGAGACCAAGCGCCTGGCGGACGGCGACATCCTGAACATCGACATCACCGTCATCCTCGACGGCTGGCACGGCGACACCAGCCGGATGTTCTTCGTCGGCGACAAGGTGCCGGTCAAGGCGCGCCGCCTGGTCGACGTCACCTTCGAGGCGATGTGGCGCGGCATCGAGATGGTCCGGCCGGGCGCCACCCTGGGCGACGTCGGCCACGCCATCCAGAGCTTCGTCGAGAAGCAGCGCTTCTCGGTGGTCCGCGACTTCTGTGGCCACGGGCTGGGCCGCGTCTTCCACGACGCGCCCAGCGTGCTGCACTACGGCAAGCCGGGTACCGGCGTGGCGCTGCGCGAGGGCATGTTCTTCACCATCGAGCCGATGGTGAACAGCGGCACCTGGCAGGTGAAGCTGCTCGACGACGGCTGGACCGCGGTGACTCGCGACCGCCAGCTCTCGGCGCAGTTCGAGCACTCGATCGGCGTCACGGCCGAGGGCTACGAGATCTTCACCGCCTCGCCCAAGGGCTGGGATCGCCCGCCCTACCCCGCCTGAGCCGTCCGGCCCGTCGCGTGGCCGAGCTCGAGACCCGACCGGACTACCTGGAGCACCGCGGCCGGGTGCGCGAACGGCTCATCCAGGGCGGCCCGGAAGCGCTCGCCGACTACGAGATCCTCGAGCTGATCCTCGCCGCCGCCAACCCGCGCGGCGACACCAAGCCCCTCGCCAAGGAGCTGCTGCGGCAGTTCGACAACGACCTGGCCGCCGTCCTGAGCGCGCCGCCGGAGCGGCTGCGCGCCGTCAAGGGCCTCAAGGACGCCGGGATCGGCTCGATCAAGGTCGTCGCCGCCGCGGCGCTGCGGCTGGCACGCGCCGAGGCCAGCGAGCAGCCGATCATCGGCTCCTGGGACAAACTGCTCGACTACCTGACCATCGCGCTCGCCCGGGAGCCGGTCGAGTGCTTCCACGTGCTGTTCCTCGACCGCAAGAACCGGCTGATCGCCGACGAGCGCCAGCAGCGCGGCACCGTCGACCACACGCCGGTCTACCCGCGCCAGGTCGTCAAGCGCGCCCTCGAGCTCGAGGCCTCGGCGCTGGTGCTGGTCCACAACCACCCGAGCGGCGACCCCACGCCGTCGCGCGCCGACATCGAGCTGACCCGCGAGCTCGCCGAGGCCGTCGCCCGCCTCGGCATCGCCCTGCACGACCACGTCATCGTCGCCCGCGGCGGCCACACCAGCTTCCGCGCCAAGGGGCTGATCTGACGCGCGCCGTCGGCGCCGAAGCAGTCTCCGCTCGCTTTACCTGCGAAATCGAAGATTTCGGGCAAAGCGGCCCGGGATGACGGGGGTGTGGATCCGCTGGTGTCGCCGCCACGGCGTTTGCGTGGTTCGACAGGCTCACCACGAAGCGACGAGGAGGCCGGGGCGCGGCGTCGGGCGCGGCGGGCGGCGTCGGGCGCGTCGCCCGGGTCGCGCTTCATGGTGAGCCTGTCGAACCAGGAGGCGCGAAGGAGCGCGGGCGGCGGGAGGGAGCCCGGCCGGCGGTCAGCGTGCCTGGCGCCGGGCCGGCGCCATCGCCAGGACGACGCCGGCGGCGGGAAAGACGAGGCTGGCGCAGGTGCCCCTGCCCGGCGCGCTGTCGATCTCCAGGCGCCCGCCGTGCAGCTCGATCAGCGCCTTGACCAGCGGCAGGCCGAGGCCGGTGCCCCCGTGGCGCTTGTAAGGGTCGCGGTCGACCTGCTGGAAGGGCACCAGGGCGGTGGCGACCTGTGCCGCGGTCATGCCGACCCCGTCGTCGATGACCGCGACGCGCACGCCGGCCCCCTCGGCGGTGAAGATCAGCCGGCAGGAGCGCCCGGCCGGCGAGAACTTGCAGGCGTTGCTCAGCAGATTGACGAGCATCTGACGGGCCGCGCGGGCGTCGGCCAGCAGCGGCGGCAGGTCGGCGGGGATCTCGACCAGGATCGGCACGCCGTGCCGCTCGGCCGTCGCCTGGCTCAGCAGCAGGCAGGAGTCCGTGAGGTCGCGCGCGTCGAGCGGCTCGACATCCATGGTCATGCTGGCGGCATCGATCTTCGACAGGTCGAGCAGGTCGTTGATCAGGCTGAGCAGGTGGTCGCCGGCCTCGCGGATGTTGCCGGCGGGATCGGCGTAGGCGGTGCCGCCAGGATCGGCCGCGGCCCGCCGCTCGATCAGCTGGGCGAAGCCGAGGATGGCGTTGAGCGGCGTGCGCAGCTCGTGGCTCATGTTGGCCAGGAAGCGGCTCTTCGACTGGGTCGCCAGCTCGGCCTCGTGGCGCAGCTCGACGGCGCGGTCGCGCGCGCCGGCCAGCTGGCGCGTGCGTGCCTCAACCTCGACCTCCAGCCGGTCGCGCTGCGCGGCCAGCTCGTCGAGCGCCCCCTGGCGCTCGCGCTGGGCGACGGCGATCCGCCGCGACATGGCGTTGATCGCCTCCTCCAGGACCTTCAGCTCGTTGCGCTCGGCGACGCCGCTGTCGACCGGCTGCGCGACTCCGCCGTGACCGTCGAGCCGGCGCAGGCCCTCGGTCAGCCGGCCCAGCGGCCGCTCCAGCATGCGCCGGCTCAGGTGCCGGAAGATCCACCACAGGATGAGGGCCTTGGCCAGGCCGGTCACCAGCAGCAGCGCGATCGCAGGCCAGACCCGCTGAACGATCAGCAAGCGGTCGCGGTAGACCTCCAGCTCGCCGACCAGGGTCTCGCCGACCTCGTGGCGGTAGACCAGCGGGAAGCGCTCGACGGTCAGCCAGCGCGCCGCGCTGGTCGTGCCCGCGGCGGCCTGGACCTCGCCGCTCGACGGCTCGAGCACGCGCACGCCGGCGATGCCGGGCAGGCGCGCCATGCCCTGCAGGGCGGCGCCCAGCTCCTCGCGGTCGAGCGACCACATGTAGTTTGCCAGGGGGTCGTGGAAGGCGCTGCGGTAGACCTGCAGCTCGTTGTCCAGATCGCGCGCAGCGCGGTACCAGATCTCGGCGACGAGAACGCCGGCGAGCGCCAGGGCGACCAGGACGTAGCTGCCCAGGACCAGCAGGAACAACCGGCGCGCCAGCGAGGCCGAGGGGGACTGCGGGCTCCCCGGGGAAGCGGCGTGGCTCATTCGCCGTCGCTCTCGTAGCTCTCTGCCAGGGCGGCGAAGGCCGGCCCCGCCTTCTCGGCGGCGATGGCATCCCAGACGCGCTCGGCCAGCTCCGGCTCCGCGTCCCGGAAGGCCCGCCCGAAGGTCAGGTAGTAGGGCTTGCTGCGCAGCGGCGGCTGCAGCTTCTCGATGGCGCCCGCGAAGGCGGGATGGGCGGCGATCGCCGCGTCGCCCATGCCTTCCAGCTCGGCGCTGGCGGCGATGCGGCCTTCCAGGAGCTTGCGAAGGTTGATGGTCAGGGAGCGCTCCTCTTCGACCGGGACACCCATCCGGCGCAGATCCTGCACGACCGAATAGCTGGAGATCGCGCCGACCGGCCCGTCCAGGTTTTCGAAGGCGGTGCCGTCCCAGCGCAGCGGCGAGCCCTTCCTGACATAGAGCAGGTAGCTCTGCACGAAGATTGCGCGGGACTCGTCGAGCGTGCCGTCGGCCCGCCGCGGGTAGGCGAGGAGGGCCTCGCGCTCGGGCAGGTGGCTGGTGTGGAAGATGCCGTCGGCCAGCCCCTGCTCGACCAGGAACAGGCCGCGCTTCCAGGGCACGCGCTGGAACTGAAAGTCGATGTCGAGGCGTGCGCCGACCAGGCGCAGCAGCTCCAGCGTCAGCCCGGGCCTCGCCCAGTCGATCCGCGTGCCGGCGCCGAGGTGGCGCGGCGGATTGGCGGTCACCTCGTAGACCAGGCGCAGGGTCGTCGCGGCCCCGGGATTGGAGCCCTGGCCGAAGCCGGCCTCGGCGGCGCCGGCCTGTCGGACTCCCACCCCCCAGGCGGTGAGCGCCAGCAGGCCGCACAGCAGAAGCGCCGCGAGCCACGCCCGCGAAACCGCCGCGATATCCATATGCCTATACCCCGCGGTAGGTCGCCCCGGGTCCATTGTAGCGCACCGTCCGTGAAGAATGGATTGAGACGTGCCTCGGCCCGCGCAAGCGAGCGGTGCGTTGACAGGCGAGGGGCCGGGGGCCAGAAGGGCAGCCTACAGAAGAACAGCGAGATTGCCCGAATGATTCCGCGCTATTCCCGCCCCGAGATGGCCGCGCTCTGGGAGCCGGCGAGCCGCTTCAGGATCTGGTTCGAGATCGAGGCCCACGCCACCGACGCCCTCGCTGGCCTGGGCGTCGTGCCCCGGGCCGCGGCCGAGGCGGTCTGGGCGCGCGGCGACAGGCCCTACACGCCCGAGCGCATCGCGCGGATCGACGAGATCGAGCGCGAGACCAGGCACGACGTCATCGCCTTCCTGACCGAGCTGGCGGAGCAGGTCGGCGAGGAGGCGCGCTTCCTGCACCAGGGCATGACCTCCTCGGACGTGCTCGACACCTGCCTCGCCGTGCAGCTGAGCCGCGCCGCCGACCTGCTGCTCGCCGACCTCGACCACCTGCTGGCGGCGCTCGAGAAGCGCGCGCGCGAGCACAAGGACACGGTCACCATCGGCCGCAGTCACGGCATCCACGCCGAGCCGACGACCTTCGGCCTGAAGCTGGCCGGCCACTGGGCCGCCTTCAAGCGCTGCCGGAAGCGCCTGGAGGCGGCGCGCGCGGAGATCGCGACCTGCGCCATCTCCGGCGCCGTCGGCACCTTCGCCAACATCGACCCGGCGGTCGAGGCGCACGTCGCCGCGAAGCTCGGCCTGGTCCCCGAGCCGGTCTCGACCCAGGTCATTCCGCGCGACCGCCACGCGGCCTTCTTCGCCACCCTCGGCGTCGTCGCCGGCTGCGTCGAGAACCTCGCGACCGAAATCCGCCACCTGCAGCGCACCGAGGTCCGCGAGGCCGAGGAGTTCTTCTCGCCGGGGCAGAAGGGCAGCTCGGCGATGCCGCACAAGCGCAACCCCGTGCTGACCGAGAACCTGACCGGCCTCGCCCGGATCGTGCGCGCGGCGGTGGTGCCGGCCCTGGAGAACGTCGCGCTGTGGCACGAGCGCGACATTTCGCACTCCTCGGTCGAGCGCATGATCGGCCCCGACGCCACGGTCACCCTCGACTTCGCCCTGGCGCGCCTGGCCGGCGTCGTCGAGAACCTGCTGGTCTATCCGGAGGCGATGCAGCGCAACCTCGACCGCCTCGGCGGCCTCGTGCACTCCCAGCGGGTGCTGCTGGCGCTGACCCAGGCCGGCGTCAGCCGCGAGGACGCCTACCGGCTGGTCCAGCGCAACGCCATGAAGGTCTGGGAAGAGGGCGCCGACTTCCGCAGCGAGCTGGAGGCCGATCCCGAGGTGACGCTGTCCGCGGCCGAGCTCGGGAAGGTCTTCGACCTCGGCTACCACACGCGCCGGGTCGAGCAGATCCTGGAGCGGGTGTTCGCGGACTGATTCCGACAGTCTTCCTGATTCCGGCAGTCTTCCGGCCGCGGCCGCGGCTATCATGTCCACCGGCAGGAACGGCAGCCGGGGAAGGCGACGAATGACGAAGCCGCGGACGACTGGGGAACCCACGGTGCTCGACCGCTGGCACGCCGTCGCCTCGGTGCTGAAGCGCGTGCGCTACACCCTCGTGCTGATCGCGCTGGCCGGCTTCGTGCTGTTCACCGGACAGGGCAGCGACGTGCTGCGCACCCTCGGCGAGCACACCTTCTCCTTCCAGCTCGTGGCACTCTACCTGGGCGGGCTGCTGTGGGCGCTGACCGCCTGGTTCTGGGCGCGGATCGCACTCGGCTACGAGTTCGCCTGCGATCCGGAGCGGCACTTTCCGGCCTTCGACGCCGCGGCCCGGGAATGGCTGCCGCGCCTGCTCGGCGGCTTCGCCATCGGCCTGCTCGGCCTGGCGATCGCCCTGACCGGCGCGCCCCACGCCTGGCGCCAGGCCATCGTCGCCTGGGCGCTCGGCCTGGTCTTCCTCGGCTTCGTCACCTGGCGCCGCCGGCTCTTCGCCGGCCTGCTGCGCGGCGACCGCGCCGACGACATCGACCCCTGGCCCGGCTTCCGACACCTGTTCTTTGCCGACCACTCCCTCGGCACCCGGGGCTTCCTGCTGCTCTCGCTGCTGGTCCTGCTGGGCATGTTCCTGGCGCTGACGCTGTCGCCGGTGACCGTCGGCCAGACACTGGGGACGGCCGGGCTGTTCCTGGTCTGGGCGGCGACCATGATCCCGCTCGCCGCGCTCGCCGACCTGTGGCAGCGCCAGACGCGCTTTCCCCTGCTCACGCTGCTCATCGCCTGGGCGGTCGCGCTGTCCTTCTTCATCGAGAATCACGACCTGAGGCGGGTCGCCGAGCCGGTCGGCCCGCGGCCGCTCGCCTCCGAGGCCTTCGCCGACTGGTGGATCGACCTGGCCGGCGGCGACGGCGCGCCGCGCGACGCCGCCCGCCCGGTCTTCCTGGTCGCTTCCGAGGGCGGCGGCATCCGCAGCGCCTACTGGACGGCGGCGATCCTGGGCGAGCTGCAGGACAGCGACAACCGCTTCGGCCGCCGGGTCTTCGCCATGAGCGGCGTGTCGGGCGGCTCCTTCGGCGTCGCGCTCTTCGCCGCCCAGCTGGCCAGCGGCATCGAGGCCGGCGAGTCGGGCGAGGGCCGCCAGCCGCTGGCCTGCCGGGCGATCTCGAGCCGCGCCGGCGGCTACCGCCAGGTCGCCCGCGAGATGACCGGCCGCGACTACCTCGCGCCAATCGTCGGCGGCCTGCTCTACCCCGACCTGCTGCAGCGCGTCTGGCCGGTCTCGGTGGAGTCCTTCGACCGCGCCCGCGCCTTCGAGTCGGCCTGGGCCGCGGCTTGGCGCCAGGCCTGCGGCCACGGCCCCGGCGAGCCGCTGGGCAATGCCTTCGGCGGCGACTTCGATCTGCAACGGCTGTGGCACGGCGAGCGTGCGACCGCCGTGCCGAACCTGCTGCTCAACACGACGCGGGTCGGCAGCGGCCAGCGTACCCTGGTGTCGAGCCTGGCCTGGTCCGAGGACAGCGCCGCCTTCGCCGACGTGCTCGACCTGCTGGCGGTGATCGACGCCAACCCCGACGGCCGCGACGGCAGCCTGCCGCTGGTCACCGCCGCCAACCTCTCGGCGCGCTTCCCGCTGGTCAGCCCGGTCGGCAGCCTGGACGTGGCGCGCGGCAACCGCGAGGGCCTCTACCGCTTCGGTGACGGCGGCTACTTCGAGAATTCCGGGGCGATGACCCTGCTCGACCTGACGCAGGAGATCGAGCCGGCGCTGCGCCTGGCGCTGGGCGCCCGGCCGGTGATCGTCCAGATCAGCAACGACGTCGAGTCGGTGCTGCCGGCCGACGCCGGTCCCGACCCGATGCTCGGCAAGACGCCGCGCTACCTCGGCGAGCTGCTGTCGCCGCTGCGCGTCATGCTGAACACGCGCAGCGCCCGCGGCAACGCCGAGCGGCTGCGCCTGCGCGAGCTGGCGCGCCAGCGCGGCTGGCCCTACCTGCACTTCCGCCTGTGCGGGAGCCCCGGCGGGGCCGGCGCCGTCGAGCCGCCGCTCGGCTGGAGCCTGTCGTCGGCGGCCCAGGCGGCGATCGACGACCACCTGTCCGGCCGCGAGCGCTGCGCCGCCTACGGCGTCGACAACGTCGCCTACCTCGAGGCGATCCTGGCGGCGCTGAAGGGCGACTTCGGGCGGCTCGACGGCTTCGTGCCGAAGTAGCGCCCATGGGTCCGATCACCGCGCGCTCGCCGGCGCAGTTCCGCGACCGGCTGCCGGAGGCGGCCGACGTCGTGGTCATCGGCGGCGGCGTCGCCGGCGTCTCCACGGCCTGGTACCTGGCCCAGGCGGGACAGCGGGTCGTGCTCTGCGAGAAGGGCCGCGTCGCCGGCGAGCAGTCGAGCCGCAACTGGGGCTGGGTGCGCCAGCTCGGCCGCGACGCCGACGAGCTGCCGATCATGATGGAGGCCAACCGCATCTGGCACGGCCTCGCCGCGGCCACCGGCGAGGACCTCGGCTTCCGCGCCGAGGGCATCGCCTACCTGAGCCGCAGCGAGCGGGACGAGGCGCGCCACGAGAGGACCCACGAGGTCGCGCGCGGACAGCAGCTCCAGGTGCACCGGCTCGGCCGGCGCGAGGTCGAGGCGATGATCGACGGCCGCCCCGGCCTGTGGCGCGGCGGCCTGCTGTGCCCGGGCGACGGCCGCGCCGAGCCCTGGCAGGCGGTGCCGGGCCTGGCGCGCGCCGCCCGGCGAGCCGGCGCCGCGATCGCCGAGGACTGCGCGGTGCGTTGCCTGGACCTGGCCGGCGGCAAGATCGCGGGCGTGGTCACCGAGCAGGGCCGGATCCGCGCCGAGCGCGTGCTGCTGGCCGGCGGCGCCTGGTCGTCGCTGTTCCTGGCCAACCACGGCATCCGCCTGCCGCAGCTGACGGTGCGCTCCAGCGCGGCGCGCACCGCCCCGGGCCCCGCGGTCTTCGCCGGCTGCGCGCTCGACGGCGGCCTCGCCTTCCGGCGCCGCGAGGACGGCGGCTACACGATCGCGCTCGGCGACCGCCACGAGCACTTTCTGGGCCCCGACTCCTTCCGCTTCCTGGCGCCCTTCCGGCACAGCCTCCGGGACTCCTGGGAATCGACGCGCATCCGGCCGGCGGCGCCAGGCGGCTACCCCGACGCCTGGACGACGGCGCGGCGCTGGACGGGCGACCAGGAGACGCCCTTCGAGCGGCTGCGGGTGCTCGACCCGGCGCCGCCGCGCGGCACCGCCGACCTGCTGCGCCGGCGGCTGGCCGAGCGCCTGCCGGCCCTGGCGGAGGTGGCGCTGACCGACGTCTGGGCCGGCATGATCGACACCCTGCCCGACGTCGTGCCGGTGCTCGATTCGGTGGCGGGCTGGGAGGGGCTGTTCCTGGCGACCGGCTTCAGCGGCCACGGCTTCGGCATCGGCCCGGCCGCCGGCCGGGTCATGGCCGACCTGCTCCGGGGCCGCAGCCCGGGCCACGACCTGACGCGCTTCCGCTTCGCCCGCTTCTCCGACGGCTCGCCGATCCGCCCGGGGCCGGCGCTGTAGTCGCGACCGCCGGGACGCGCGCGGAGAGGCTCGCGCGGTTCGACAGGCTCACCGTGAAGCGCCCGGAGAGGTCGTCGCCGACCCATCCGTCGCTTCATGGTGAGCTTGTCGAACCATGCAAGCGCAATGGCCGCGCCGTTTCCGAATCGCCCGGCCCCGACGCCGGCGCAGCGCGCTCCCTGGTTCGACAGGCTCACCATGAAGCGCGCGGAGAGGCTCGCGCCAGCCCATCCCTCGCTTCAAGGTGAGCCTGCCGGACCGAGTGTAGCTCTGCGCGACGTGCGACCCGCCGCCTACTCGGTCATCACCTGCTGCTTGGCGATCGCGGTCAGCTCTTCCATCTTCTTGCGCAGGCGGTGCTCCGACAGGTCGACCGCCTTGGCCTGCAGGTCGCCCATGACCTTGCGGACGACGTCGTTGTCGCCGGCCTCCTCGAAGTCCGAGGCGACGACCTCGCGGGCGTAGGCGTCGGCTTCCTCGCCCTTGAGGCCCAGCAGCTCGGCGGCCCAGAGGCCGAGCAGCTTGTTCCGGCGCACCTCGACTTTGAACTGCAGCTCGGAATCGTGCTTGAACTTGTCCTCGAAGGCCTTCTCGCGGTCCTGGAAGCTCATCCTGGGTCCTTCCTCGCTGCTGCCCCTAAAGGGGGGCAGGCTTGAATTCTTCGGTCGCCGGCGGGCGTGGCACCCGGCCTGGGCGGTTCATTGCCTGGGCAGTGCGCAGCCGCGCGGCTAGGCTAGGCGGCTAGGTTATAGCGACAAGCTCCGCCTCAGTGAACAACGTCCGGCGAACAACGTCCCGTGAACCCCGTCCGGCATCCAGCCGCTCACCATCCAGGATCTTTTCCGACACCATGTGCACCCTCGTCCTGCTGCGCCGGCCCGAGCACGACTGGCCGCTGATCCTCGGCGCCAACCGCGACGAGATGGTCGACCGGCCGAGCCGCCCGCCGGGCCGGCACTGGCCCGATCGGCCCGAGGTCGTGGGCGGCCTCGACGCGCTGTCGGGCGGGTCCTGGCTGGCGATGAACGACCAGGGCGTGCTGGCCGCGGTGCTGAACCGGCGCGGCAGCCTGGGACCGGCGGCCGGCAAGCGCAGCCGCGGCGAGCTCGCGCTCGAGGCGCTCGACCATGCCGAAGCGGCCGCCGCCGCCTGGGCGCTCGGCGACCTCGACCCCGGCGCCTACCGCAGCTTCAACCTGGTGATCGCCGACGAGCGCGACGCCTTCTGGCTGCGTAACCGCGGCGAGGAGGCCGAGGGCATCGAGGTCATGCCCCTGCCGCGCGGCCTCAACATGCTGACCGCCTTCGACCTCAACGACCCGGTCAGCCCGCGCATCCGCAGCTTCCTGCCGCGCTTCGAGACCGCGCCGGCGCCCGAGCCCGCCACGGGCGACTGGTCGGCCTGGCAGGCCCTGCTCGCCGCCCGCTCCGACGAGGAGGGCGTCGAGGAGGCCGCCATGACCGTGATTCGGGAGGACGGCTTCGGCACCCTCTCCTCCTCGCTGGTCGCCCTGCCGAGCGTCGAGGGCCGCTTCGCCAGCCCGCCGGTCCGCCCGGTCTGGCTGTTCGCCGACGGCCGGCCGGGCGAAACGCCCTACCGCCCGGTCGGGGACGAGTAGGCGAAGAGTCGACCTACAGCAGGCTCCGCTGCTGCATCGGTTCGGCCGGCGCCAGCAGCGCGAGGTCGTCGTTGGCGACCTTGTTGACGCGCCGGGAGACCGGGTAGGCGATCCAGCCCTCGGGCTCGAGCGGCCGGAGCAGGGCCTGCAGGTCCTCGGCGGCGCTGTCGGGCGCCAGCCAGGCGCCGTGCGCCTCCGCAGGCAGGATCACCGGCATGCGCTGGTGGATCGGACGCAGCAGCGCGTTGGCCTCGGTGGTCAGGATCGTGCAGCTCTCGACCGGCGCCTCCTTGGGCGCGGCGGGGTCGTGCCAGCGCTCCCACAGGCCGGCGAAGGCGAAGGGCCCGCCGTCCTGGCGGCAGATCCGGTAGGGCTGCTTGCCGCCCTCCTGGGCCTGCCATTCGTAGAAGCCGTCGGCCGCGACCAGGCAGCGGCGGGCCGCGAAGGCCTTGCGGAAGGCGGGTTGGCGCGTGACGCCCTCGGCCCGGGCGTTGATCAGGCGCGCGCCGACCCGCCGGTCGACCGCCCAGGGCGGCAGCAGGCCCCAGCGCAGGCTGGCGGCGTGGCGCTCGCCGTCCTCGCCCAGGCGCACGACCAGCACCTCCTGGGTCGGCGCGATGTTGGCGCGCGGCTCCAGGTTCGGGCGCTCGAGGAAGCCGAACAGCTCCTTGAGGGCCTCGAGCGGGCTGGTCAGGGTGTAGCGACCGCACATCCGCCTCCTTTCCCGCGCCGGCAGGGCCGCCGTCAAGGCGCCTGTCGCCGCGGCACCGAGAGGGGCTGCCTTATTGTCTTGTTCCTGTTATGTTCCAGATGACAGAACGGCGACGCCTGCTGCATATTGTGGGTGATCGAAGAGTGGGCCCTATATCTGGGTTCCCTTGTGGAAAAGGCGGCACCTGAAGAGGGTGGAAAACGGGGGCAAGCATGGACGGATCCGGCTTCATCGGCACAACCAGCGGTCCGGCGGCCCTCGAGGCTCCGGCGCGGCCGGTGGATAAGGCTGTCGACAAGTCCCTGCCCGACGCGGTCCCGGCGGCCGTCGAGCCCAGCCTGTTCGACGGCCAGGTCGCCGACCACTTCCAGAACGAGCGCGGCATCTCGGTCTTCATGGACCGCACCCGCGACGCGCTGCTGACCGACTTCGGCCGCCAGACCCTGGACGACCGCTACCTGATGCCCGGGGAGTCCTACCAGGATCTCTTCGCCCGCGTCGCCGCCGGCTTCGCCGACGATTCGGCCCACGCCCAGCGGCTCTACGACTACATCTCGAAGCTCTGGTTCATGCCGGCGACGCCGGTGCTGTCGAACGGCGGCCTCGACGCCGACAAGCAGCGGGGCCTGCCGATCTCCTGCTTCCTCAACGAGGCCAACGACAACCTCGATTCGATCGTCGGCCTGTGGACCGAGAATGTCTGGCTGGCGGCGCGCGGCGGCGGCATCGGCAGCTACTGGGGCAACCTGCGCTCGATCGGCGAGAAGGTCGGCCAGAACGGCAAGACCAGCGGCATCGTGCCCTTCGTGCGGGTCATGGATTCCCTGACCCTGGCGATCAGCCAGGGCTCGCTGCGCCGCGGCTCGGCGGCCGTCTACCTGCCGATCGACCATCCGGAGATCGAGGAGTTCGTCGAGATTCGCCGGCCGACCGGCGGCGATCCGAACCGCAAGGCGCAGAACCTGCACCACGGCATCACCGTGTCCGACGACTTCATGCGCGCCGTCGCCGAGGACCGGGAGTGGGCGCTGCGCAGCCCCAAGGACCGCACCGTCGTGCGCACCGTCTCGGCGCGCGCGCTGTGGATCCGCGTGCTGACCGCGCGCATCGAGACCGGCGAGCCCTACGTCATCTTCGCCGACCACGTGAACAAGGCGATGCCGGAGCACCACAAGCTGTCCGGCCTCAAGGTCAAGATGTCGAACCTGTGCAGCGAGATCACGCTGCCGACCGGGCTCGACCACCTGGGCAACCAGCGCACCGCCGTCTGCTGCCTGTCGTCCCTGAACCTCGAGACCTACGACGAGTGGCAGGACGCCGAGGGCCTGGTCGAGGACGTCATGCGCTTCCTCGACAACGTGCTGGAGGACTTCATCGGCCGCACCGAGGGCGTGCCCGGCTTCGAGCGCGCGCGCTACTCGGCGATGCGCGAGCGCTCGGTCGGGCTCGGCGTCATGGGCTTCCACTCCTACCTGCAGAAGCACGGCCTGCCGTGGGAGTCGGCCCTGGCCAAGTCCTTCAACCTGCGCGTCTTCCGCAAGATCCGCGCCGAGGCCGACGCCGCCAGCGCCAGGCTCGCCGCCGAGCGCGGCGCCTGCCCGGACGCCGCCGAGCACGGCTTCCAGGCGCGCTTCTCGAACAAGCTGGCGATCGCGCCGACCGCCTCGATCTCGATCATCTGCGGCGGCGCCTCGCCGGGCATCGAGCCGATCGCCGGCAACGCCTACACCCACAAGACGCTGTCCGGCTCCTTCGCCGTGCGCAACCCCTACCTGGAGCGCCTGCTCGAGTCCAAGGGCCGCAACGACGCCGCGACCTGGACCTCGATCACCACCGCCGAAGGCTCGGTGCAGCACCTCGACTTCCTGAGCGACGACGAGAAGGCCGTCTTCAAGACCGCCTTCGAGCTCGACCAGCGCTGGCTGATCGAGCACGCCGGCGACCGCGCGCCCTTCGTCTGCCAGGCCCAGTCGCTCAACCTCTTCCTGCCCGCCGACGTGCACAAGCGCGACCTCCACCAGCTGCACCTGATGGCCTGGAAGCGCGGCGTGAAGTCGCTCTACTACTGCCGCTCGCGCTCGCTGCAGCGCGCCGAGTCGGCGCAGAGCCACGCCGCCGCGGCGCTGGCGCTCGCCGACGGCACGACGCTGCCGCTGCGCGGCCGGGTCAACGGCGCCGATCGCCCGGCGCCGCTGGACTACGAGGAATGTCTGGCCTGCCAATAGGCGGGCAGACCGCACCGGCTCGGCGGGCCCCGGCCCGCCGGGCCGGGCCAACAGCAAGGGCGCGGCGGGACCGGTGCCGCCAGCCCAGGAACCGGAAGCCGCGATGTCCCTGCTCGACTCCGACCCGATCTACAAGCCTTTCAAGTACCCCTGGGCCTACGACGCCTGGCTGATCCAGCAGCGCATCCACTGGCTGCCGGAGGAAGTGCCGCTGGCCGAGGACGTGCGCGACTGGAACCGCAAGCTGTCGCCGGGCGAGCGCAACCTGCTGACGCAGATCTTCCGCTTCTTCACCCAGTCGGACGTCGAGGTGAACAACTGCTACATGCGCCACTACTCGCGCGTGTTCAAACCGACCGAAGTGCAGATGATGCTGGCCGCCTTCTCCAACATGGAGACGATCCACATCGCCGCCTACAGCCACCTGCTCGACACCCTCGGCATGCCCGAGGAGGAGTACTCGGCCTTCCTCCGCTACAAGGAGATGAAGGACAAGTACGACTACATGCAGGCCTTCGGCGTCGAGACCAAGCGCGACATCGCGACCACCCTGGCGGTCTTCGGCGCCTTCACCGAGGGGCTGCAGCTGTTCGGATCCTTCGCGATCCTGCTGAACTTCCCGCGGCACAACAAGATGAAGGGCATGGGCCAGATCATCAGCTGGTCGGCGCGCGACGAGTCGCTGCACACCCAGTCGATCATCCGCCTGTTCCGGACCTTCTGCGAGGAGAACCCGCAGATCTGGGACGACGACCTCAAGCGCCGGCTCTACCAGGCCTGCGAGACCATCGTCACCCACGAGGACGCCTTCGTCGACCTGGCTTTCGAGCTGGAGGGCGTTGAGGGCCTGACCGCCGCCGAGGTCAAGGCCTACCTGCGCTACATCGCCGACCGCCGGCTCGCCCAGCTCGGGCTGCAGCCGCTCTACGGCAACCAGGAGAACCCCCTGCCCTGGCTCGACGCCATGCTCAACGGCATGGAGCACACCAACTTCTTCGAGAACAGGGCGACCGAGTATTCGAAGGCCGCCACCCGCGGCACCTGGGAGGAGGCCTTCGACTAGAGCCGCTGCCCGCCCTACCCACGTCGCCGTCGTCCCACTACCCTGCCTCACCCCAGGGACGGCGTCGGCGACGGCAGCGGGATCTCCCTGTGGACGACTTCCGGCGGTCGCGCCCCGCGGCCAAGAACGAGACCGGCCGCCGGACTTTGTTGAGGGAGAGCGCCCGGGCGGGCCGGTGCGCAGGCGCTTGCGTGGTTCGACAGGCTCACCACGAAGCGCCTGAGAAGCCTGCGCCAGCCCACCCCTCCGGAGAGGCCTGCGCCAGCTCATCCCTCGCTTCATGGTGAGGCCGTCGAACCAGGCAAGCGTGGCAGCGCCCGCCGGAGAGGCCAGCGCCAGCCCACCCCTCGCTTCATGGTGAGCCTGTCGAACCAGGCAAGCGTGGCAGCGCCCTCCGGAGAGGCTCGCGCCAACCCATCCCTCGCTTCATGGTGAGCCTGTCGAACCAGGCAAGCGTGGGAGCGCCCTCCGGAGAGGCCTGCGCCAGCCCATCCCTCGCTTCATGGTGAGCCTGTCGAACCAGGCAAGCGTGGGAGCGCCCT
>NZ_JBBDQW010000069.1:0-4817 GCF_040905785.1 Tistlia sp. | reverse complement strand
TGCGCCAGCCCATCCCTCGCTTCATGGTGAGCCTGTCGAACCAGGCAAGCGTGGGCGCGCCTCACGGCCGGCGCGCGCGGCGCAGGGCGCGGATCGTCGTGCCGAAGTGGCCCGAGAAAGCCCGCGACAGGGTGGCGGTCGAGGCGAAGCCGGTGCGCACCGCGATCTCGGCGGCGCCGAGGCCGGTTTCCTCGACCAGCCGGCGGGCCGCCGCCAGCCGCAGCGACTGGTAGTAGCGGCCGGGCGAGAGGCCGAACTCGCGCCGGAAGGCGCGCGCCAGGGAGCGCGGCGAGGCGCCGCTCGCCCGCGCGATCCCGGCCAGCGGCAGCGGCGTCTCGAGGTTGCGCCGCATCAGCGCGACCGCGGCGACCAGCGCCGGCGTCAGCTCGACCAGACGCCGGCTGCGCGCACCGCGGAAGGGCCGCTCCGAGGCACGCTCGGCATCGTAGATGAAGAGGCTCATGACCTCGAAGGTCAGCGCCTCGCCGCCGCGTTCGCGGACCAGCCGCAGCATCAGGTCGAGCACCGCCGTGGCGCCGCCGGCGGTGACCGCGCGGCCGTCGAGCAGGTAGCGCTCCCCGCTCGCCTCGACCGCCGGGAAAGCCTCGTCAAAGGCCTCCAGCTCCTGCCAGTGGATCGTCGCCCGGCGGCCGTCGAGCAGTCCGGCGGCGGCGAGCAGCCAGCTGCCGGTGTCGAGCCCGCCGACGCGCCTGCTGCGGGCCGCGGCGCGTCCCAGGGCGGAGAGGACGGCGGCCTCCGCACGCTCGCGGAAGCCGTAGCCGGCGACCACGAACAGCAGGTCGAGCGGACCGGCCTCGGACAGCCGGCGGTCGGCGTTGACGGCGATGCCGGAGGAGGAGGTCGCCGGCGCGCCGTCCAGGGTCAGCAGGCTGCGCCGGAACAGCGTCTCGCCGGACAGCTGGTTGGCCGCGCGCAGCGGCTCGATGGCATTGGCCAGCACCAGGTTGCTGAAGCCCTCGAGCAGCAGGAAGCCGTAGTGGACGGCGGTCATGGCCTATCCTGCAATCCAAATGGCCGGACAGGCAAAGTCTTTGCGCCGCCGCAGCGCTAGGATCGGCCGCCCGCCCCCGCTTTCAGGAGCCGCCATGAACTGGGAAGCCTTCATCACCTGCGCCGTGACCGGCGCCGGCGAGACCGCCGACAGGTCCGACAAGGTGCCGGTGACGCCGCAGCAGATCGCCGACTCGGCGATCGAGGCCGCGCGCGCCGGCGCCGCCATCGCCCACATCCACGTCCGCGACCCCGAGACCGGCAAGGCGGCGCGCAAGGTCGAATACTACCGGGAGGTCGTCGAGCGGGTCCGCGCCTCCGACCAGGACGTTGTCCTCAACCTGACCGCCGGCATGGGCGGCGACCTGGTCTTCGCCTCGGCCGAGCAGCCGCTGCCGCTGAACCCCGAGGGCACCGACATGGTCGGCGCCGAGGAGCGCGTCGCCCACGTCGCCGCCCTGCTGCCCGAGATCTGCACGATCGACTGCGGCACCATGAACTTCGCCGCCGGCGACTACGTGATGACCAACACGCCCTCGATGCTGCGCGCCATGGCCAAGCACGTCCAGGCGCTCGGCGTGCGGCCCGAGATCGAGGTCTTCGACACCGGCCACCTGGTGCTGGCCAAGCAGCTGGTGAAGGAAGGGCTGATCGACGACCCGGTCATGGTCCAGCTCTGCATGGGCATTCCCTACGGCGCGCCCGACGACCCCCTGACCCTGCTGGCTCTCGCCAACCAGGTGCCGTCCGACTGGACCTTCTCGGCCTTCTCGATCGGGCGCATGCAGCTGCCCTTCGTCGCCATGGCGGCGCTCGCCGGCGGCAACGTGCGGGTCGGCCTGGAGGACAACATCTACCTCTCGAAGGGCGTGCTGGCGAGCAACGGCGACCTGGTCGCGCGGGCGCGCACGATCCTGGAGGCGATGAACGTCAAGGTCCTGGGCTCGGCCGAAGTTCGCGAGAAGCTGAAGCTGACCAAGCGCCCCCTGCGCGCCGCCGCCTGAGGCCGGCCGCACCCGCACCCGCACCCTTGGCCGGGGCGGGCCGGCCGGCAGGCTATTCCGCGGCCTCGCGCTCCGGCTCGCTGCGCTCGGCGGGGGCGCCGTAGCCGCCGCCGGTCGGCGTCTGGACGACCAGCACGTCGCCGACGCCCAGCTCCTTCTTGTCGGTGCCGCCCATCTCCTCGCGCGTGCCGTCGGCGCGCTCGACCCAGTTGGCGCCGCACTGGCCGTCCTCGCCGCCCTTGAGGCCGAAGGGCGGCACCGTGCGGTGGCTGGACAGGATCGCCGCGGTCATCGGCTCCAGGAAGCGCAGCCGGCGGATCGTGCCGTCGCCGCCGTGGTGCTTGCCGCGTCCGCCCGAGCCTTCGCGGATGCGGAAGGATTCCAGCAGCACCGGGAAGCGCCACTCCAGCACCTCCGGGTCGGTCAGGCGCGAGTTGGTCATGTGGGTGTGGATGGTCACGCCGTCGAAGTCCGGCCCGGCGCCCGAGCCGCCGCAGATGGTCTCGTAGTACTGGTAGCGGGCGTTGCCGAAGGTGACGTTGTTCATGGTGCCCTGGGCCGCCGCCTGGACGCCGAGCGCGCCGTAGAGCGTGTCGGTGACGCACTGGCTGGTCTCGACGTTGCCGGCGACGGTCGCCGCCGGGTACTGCGGGTTGAGCATCGAGCCCTCGGGGATGACCAGCTCGAGCGGCTTCAGGCAGCCCTCGTTCATCGGGATGTCGTCGTCGACCAGGGTGCGGAAGACGTACATGGTCGCCGCCCGGCAGACGCTGGAGGGCGCGTTGTAGTTGTTCGGCAGCTGCGCGCTGGTGCCGGTGAAGTCGATCAGCGCCGAGCGCCGCTTGCGGTCGATGGTGATGCGGACCTCGAGCCGGGCGCCGTTGTCCATCGGGTAGACGAAGGCGCCGTCGCTGAGCACCTCCAGGACCCGGCGGACCTGCTCCTCGGCGTTGTCCTGGACGTGGCCCATGTAGGCGTGGACGACCTCCAGGCCGTAGTGCCCGACCGCGCGCATCAGCTCCTGGACGCCCTTGTTGTTGGCCGCGATCTGGGCCTTCAGGTCGGCGACGTTCTGGTCGGCGTTGCGCGTGGGGTAGCGGCCGGAGCCGAGCAGCGCGCGCAGCTCGGCCTCGCGGAAGCGGCCCTCCTCGACCAGCTTGAAGTTGTCGATCAGCACGCCCTCCTCCTCGACGGTGCGGGAGTCGGGCGGCATCGAGCCCGGGGTCGTGCCGCCGATGTCGGCGTGATGGCCGCGGCTGGCGACATAGAAGAGGATCCGCCGCCCCTCGGTGTCGAACACCGGCGACACCACCGTGATGTCCGGCAGGTGGGTGCCGCCGTTGTAGGGCGCGTTCAGCACGTAGACGTCGCCCGGCCGGATCCTACCCTCGTTCTCGCGGATCACCGTGCGGATCGACTCGCCCATCGAGCCCAGGTGGACCGGCATGTGCGGCGCGTTGGCGACGAGGCCGCCGTCGGGATCGAAGATCGCGCAGGAGAAGTCGAGCCGCTCCTTGATGTTCACCGAGTAGGCGGTGTTCTCCAGGGTCGAGCCCATCTGCTCGGCGATCGACATGAAGAGGTTGTTGAAGACCTCAAGCATGACGGGATCGACCTCGGTGCCGACCGCCTTCTCACGCTCGACCGGCACGACCCGGCTCAGCACCAGGTGGTTGCGCTCGCTGAGCTCGGCGCGCCAGCCGGGATCGAGGACCGTGGTCGAGGTCGATTCCAGCACGATCGCCGGCCCCTCCACGAGGTCGCCCGGCTGCAGGGTGTCGCGCTCGAAGACCGGCGTGTCGTGCCAGGCGCCGTTGGCGTACATCGGCCGCACGGCGCGCGGCTCCGGCTTCGGCCGACTCGCGTCGCGGGTCAGCACCGGGTCCTCGCCGGCCTCGGCGGCGCCGATCGCCTCGACCGAGACGGCCTCCACGATCAGCGCCTTGTCCTCCATGACGAAGCCGTAGCGCTGGCGGTAGGAGCGCTCGAAGCGCTCGACGATCTCGGCCTGCGTGCCCTGCTCGACGATGAGCGCCGAATCGGTCCCCTCGTAGCGCAGGTGGACGCGGCCGATCACCGTCACCCGCGGCTCGGGAACGCCCTGGGCCAGCATCTCCTCGCGGGCGGCGCTACCGAGCCGACCGAAGATCTCGGCGAGGCGCTCCTGGGACTCCTCGAGCCGCGCCTCGACCGCCTCCTCCTTCATCAGGCGCAGGTCGGCGAGGCCCATGCCGTAGGCCGAGAGCACGCCGGCGTAGGGGTGCAGGAAGATCCGGGTCATGCCGAGCGTGTCGGCGATGTCGCAGGCGTGCTGGCCGCCGGCGCCGCCGAAGCACTGCAGCGTGTATTCGGTGACGTCGTAGCCGCGCTGGGTCGAGATCTTCTTGATCGCGTTGGCCATGTTCTCGACGGCGATGCGCCGGAAGCCGTCGGCGACCTGCTCGGGCGAGCGGCGGTCGCCGGTGGTGTCATGGATCTCGCGGGCCAGGGCCTCGAACTTGCGGCACACGACCTCGCCGTCGAGCGGCGCGTCGGCGCCCGGGCCGAAGACCGCCGGGAAGAACTCCGGCTGGATGCGCCCGAGCATGACGTTGGCGTCGGTCACCGCCAGCGGCCCGCCGCGGCGGTAGCAGGCGGGGCCAGGGTTGGCGCCGGCGGAATCCGGTCCGACGCGGTACTTGGCGCCGTCGAAGTGCAGGATCGAGCCGCCGCCGGCGGCGACCGTGTGGATCTGCATCATCGGCGCGCGCATGCGCACGCCGGCGACCAGCGTCTCGAAGGCGCGCTCGTACTCGCCGTCGT